>WVZO01000241.1:10397-53308 GCA_011772425.1 Candidatus Aminicenantota bacterium | reverse complement strand
AGTGATTATAACATCTAGAATGCTGCAATGCAAGATTAAGTCAACTTATGCCAGAGTTAAAAGTAGAATAAGAAAGGGACAAGCGAGAAAAATTTTTAAAAATTTGTAACTGGCGAAGCCAAGAAAAGGAAAGCGGAAAGTGGCGGTGGATTTTGGTGGTATTGGGGTATTGACAAATAATTGCCTGAATTGCTATTATTCCCTTATCCCACCATTTCCTTATTCCCGGTTGGAATAAGCAGGATGGTTGGATGGAAATTCCTTATTATCAACGATTTTTTGAATTTCCAATACATATTGAAAAGAGGTTATTTGCTTATGGTACTGGCAGCGATTATCATCTATATGCTGATTCTATTGGGTATCGGTTATTGGGCCAATAAAAAAATAAAAGGGATGACTGATTTCCTTTTAGCCGGAAGACGATTGGGCCTGTTATTAACTGCAGGTGCGTTAGCTGCTACTCATTTTGGCGGCGGTATGGTCATCGGGGGAGGAGAATACGGTTTTAAACATGGTTTGTCCGGTGCCTGGTATGGAATCGCCTGTGGGATAGGCTTGTTGGTTTTGGCATTTCTCACCGCCAGTAAGTTCAGGACGTTATCCTTCTTTACGGTCCCTGATTATTTGGAACACAGGTATGGCGGTAAAAGTGTCAGGGCTTTAGGGGCGCTGCTGTCCTTAATTGCACTGACCGGGATATTAGCCGCTCAAGTACTGGCTGCCAGAGGAGCTTTAGCTATTCTTGGCTTTACCGGTAATACCGCCGCTGTTATTGCTACCATTATATTTATAATCTATACTGCCCTGGGAGGACTCTGGGCAGCTACGATTACGGATTTTATCCAGATAATTATCGCCGGGGTTGGTGTTATCATTGCTACTGCACTCTTACTCGGTAATGTGGAAGGTTTTGCAGGCTTACAACAAATGATGCAAAAATCTCAAACGACATTCGATGCCAACTATTTTAACCTGTTTGGCATGGCCGGGAAAAGTATAATCTGGCTTTTACTTCCCACGGTTATGTATACTTTAATCGGACAGGACTTTTACCAGAGATTGTTTGCCGCCAAAAATGAGATCACTGCCAAAACAGCCTCTATAATTGGAGGTATATTCTTAATTATTATCAGCATTTTTCCTGCAATTATCGGCATGGGAGCTAAAGCCTATTTTCCAGGACTTACCGATGGAAGCTTAGCTGTCTCGAAAATTGTCCAGAAAATCTTTCCTATCAGTGTAGGAGCTGTAATTTTAGTTGCATTACTGGCTGCCATCATGTCATCGGCCGATTCATTATTAACTGCCGGGACTTCCCATTTTATTAAAGACCTCTGGCTGGGAATCATACATTCCCACAAAAAATTCAGTGAAAAACAATTATTGATACTGTCAAGGATTTCTACCGTTACCCTTGGAGTTATTGCTTTAATTATCGCCCTTTCTCTCCCTATGATCATCGATGTCTTAATATATTCTTACACCATGTATACAGCAAGTGTATTTGTACCTGTTATTGGCGGGCTCCTGTGGAAAAGAGCCACTAAAAAAGGAGCATTATCCGCCATCATAGGTGGGGCACTGGTGGCTGCCGCAGGTATCGTTACTAAATCGGATGTGATGGGTATCCCTGTCGAGGTGTATTCCGCATTAGTATCTTTAGTATTATTTATTGTAATATCATTATTTACCGGGGTCCCATGGCATGGGAAACCTATTAAGGAAATAGGTACCAGGTAAATAATCCATTTTCTTTACTTTAGGCGAGCGGTCGCCTGAATTTCTTCTTTGCTCAGCACACGATTATAAATCCTGACTTCATCCATGGAGCCATGAAAATAAATGCGCCCCCCACGTCCTATACGCAGAGGGTATTCTGAGCCGGTAAAAGGCTCCAGGTCGTCCCAATGCCCGATTGGCATACCATTTTTGTACAAAGTCACCTTTCCCAGCGATTGGTCTGCAGCAACAGCAAGATGAGACCAGGTTTCTATAGGAATATTATCTGCCGCAACATAGACCTTCCAGGCAAGCGACCATAAGGTAAACGCCCAATGCTTCGATGGATATTCGCCAAAGCCGATGTTCCACTGCGCTCCCCTATCGTTATTATTTGCCTTAGATATAAACGGCATCCATTTTTTATATGACTCTGGCTTTACCAGGAAGCATATGGTAAGAGAATCGCAAATGTTAATCGAGCGGTTGTGGGCAACCTCAATATAATCATCCTTACCATCAAAACGGTAGGCACTTCCGGGCTTCCCGTTTTTACCGGTAGTTAGAACAGCGCCATGTACCGTGCCGTGATTTTTATTACCGCTGGCATCGTTAGCACTGCCGTTAAAGGGATAATATGCCATTAAGCCTCTTCCCAGGTCTATGGTTTGCGTATAATTGTTTGCCTTTTTAAGGCGCTTAAGTATTTTCACTTTACCGGGTATGGAATTTTTATTAAAATCATTACATTGTGGATCGATTTTATGTGCCTTTTTATAATTATGCAGCGCCTGTTCTTTATTACCGCTGCGGTCATAAGCAGCAGCCAGGCTATTGTATGTGTTCCAGGAGTCCGGATAAGCCGCTGCATTCAGTTTAAGTATCTCTACAGCTCCTTTAATCCTTTTTTTTGCCAACCAATAATGACCCAGGTTATCAAGTTCCACTTCATCGAAATAAAAACTATCGCCATCGGTCTCCTTCAATTTATTATACAACAGCGAAGCAGTTACTATTTCTTTATCATCTAATTTCGCAAGAGGTTGAGCAATCGATTTTTTTGGAATTTTTTTATCCAGGATATCATAGCCATACTTTTTTATTAACTTATTCTTTTTCTCCTTTATCTCATCGATGCCTCCGACAGGAAGCGATTGGGGCAGTTTTATATCCGAGAAAAGATTAATAAGACCTTCGGATGTAGATGTAAGCACTGAAGTAAAATGATTGCCGCTTTCCATGAACTTATATTTCCATTCCAATCCATAAGGTGCATTGTATTTAAGCATATTGGCAAATTCCAGGGCACTTGCCATCATTTCGGGATGTTCAAAACCTACGGTCAAGTAAATATATCTATTTAAGTATGCCTGATGCTTAAAAAAGAATTTAAAGTCATCGATGAGAGTTTCCACATATGGAATAGACGGGCTAATAGAAATATAGGCATTAAAAAGTTGGTGGTGATTCAACAATGTATGTAAAGTAAACAAGCCTGCCCGCGAATGTCCGATAAGTATCCTGTAAGGATGGGTTCTATATTTGCCATCTATAAAAGGTATTAATTCGGTCTTGATAAATTTTATAAAATTCTCTGCGCCTCCGTTCATTGCAGGGGGCGATAAATCTCTATTCCGGTTTGTGTTGGCAATACCGACCACAATCATATCAGGTATAGGTCTTCCGTAATCCAGGTTTTTAATAACTCCCGTGACAGAATGGAAATGAAATTTTCCATCCAAAAGATATACCACCGGGTATTTTTGTGTCGATTGTTCATAATTTCCAGGAAGGTAAATATAAATCGGCCGTTCTTCCTTTAAAACCTCAGAGTTAAGCTTTATTATCTTGCCTATAATTACGAGTTCTCCATCTTCCTGCGAGATACCGTACAGCCCTTGAAATGAAAAAGAGAGCAGCATCCAGCATAAAAGTATTCTTAAGTACCATAAACGTTTTTGCTTCCTATTTTCTTGCTCCATTATTAAAGAATCCAATTAATGAAAGTTATTTATAGCATAAAAAAAAAATAAACTCAAGAACCTTCGGCAAGGGGAACGGGGCTGCGTCAAAATCTTATGATGAATGCAGAATTAAGCTAAGCGAAATAGGTGCCAGGTAAATAATCCAGCAGGATAGAGTAATTATTGACAATGTATCTGCAGCGTTCTATAATCACTTTAAAATAAGAGCAAAAAATAGTAGAGGTAAATAATGAGGCTTGCAGCGATTATTTTTCAAAAGACATTTCCCAGGGTGTTACTGGCAATCCTCGTTGTGTCCTTTATCCTGGTATTTGACTGCTGCAAACCAGGTAAAGAAAGTCAAGTGCCCCAGGAAGAGCAGGAAGAGGAAGTAATGATTGAGATTCCTCTCTCAACAACAACAAATAATGAAGAGTTTTGCCAATTAAATCAGTCGGTAGCGACCCTGGCTGATGGTAGGTTCGGTGTGGTTTGGGAAGTCGGGTCATTTCCCCAGCGGGATGTTGCGTTACAAATGATTACACGTTATGGTACACTTTGTTTCGAGCCGGGAGGTAAGTTAATTGCTAACACACGTAGCGATGAGGGGGATGCGGTTATTGTCGCGCATCCTTTTTCAGGCGTATTTGTTGCCTTCTCTCAAAAAAATGGTAACGGAGGACGGCGAATCTTGGTTCAATATTTCAATGACACTGGTGAACCCATGTGGCCGGGTGATGGAATAGTGGCTGCTGACGCTGTCCAACGGGAAGCCCAGTCAAAACCTACCCTGGTACCGGATTCTTCGGGAGGGGTATATGTCTGCTTTGATCCCAGTGGAAATTGGGATGATGAAGTCAAATGCCAGCACCTGGATGCATATGGGAATCGTTTATGGGGTGACTTAGGTAAAACAGCTGGTGGTGAGGCTGGTCTTAAAGTATTTCCCCGGGCTATTAGGGATGGCACCGGCGGTCTATTGGTATTCTGGCGCAATCAACGAAATGTCTTTGTCGACCCCAATCAACCAATGATAATGGAAGGGCAGCATTTCTCCGCCGATGGTACAAAACTCTGGGGAGAGCGCGGTAAAACCGTCAAAATTACAAATTTAGCCGCTAGTAATGGATATACTTTCAGATTTATGGGTGTTGTTCCCGATATAAATAGTGGTGCGGTGATTGTCTTTAATGACTGGACACAGCAAACCGATGCAGAGCTGGATGTGGTGGCGCAGCGGGTGGCTGATGATGGGTCACTCTTATGGGGCGAAGGTACTGTGGTGACAGGTGATTGGGGGCATCAACAGCTTGATGCCATTATCGCCGCAGATGACGGCGGCGTCTTTGTAGTGGTTAGTGATCAACTAAACGAAAGCGAGAATATCCTTCGCATTTATCGTTTGGGACCTGATGGCCAACACCGTTGGGGCACTGAAGGGGTAAGGCTCTCCCATCCCACCGACCTCAGCCTGGATTATGGTTTGTCTGGGAATTTTGACAGCCTTAGTAACCGTCTCCGCCTGGTATGGACACGCTTGAAGGATAGTGCTTCTTATGACTTTGACGTGATGGCTGCACGGTTTACCGGCGATGGGCAATCCCTGGACACACCTGGAGGTATCACTTTGATATCTGCTCAAGACGCACAATTCACCATAGCGATGGTTTACAGTCAAGCCGCAGGTCTATGGCTGGCCGTATGGGATGATAGGCGAAAAAGTCAATCCTGGGACGACCTGGACGTTTATGCCGCTCTTGTGAACGATGCCTTTCTAGATAATCAACCACCTTTATTTACCGGTTACCAGGAGAATGCTGGTTCTGTCAATACCAATAAAAAACGAATCACTCCCGGGAATGTTCCTGTTTTGAATGGGCTTCTCCATACCCGGCTGTTTCGTTTGCCAAACCAGGCTCCCCCGCGATTACGTTGCCCCCAAAGGAATTGAAATAAAACATTTTTTCTGACTGTTCCTTTTTCGAAATAGGTGCCAGGTAAATAATCCACTTACCACAAGGATTGCCCCTACAATCCGTACGGTGGCGGTGGATTTAGGATTTTCAATAGTGTTGACAAAATCAGGTATTTATACTATTATATGGTGTGAAAAGAGCGGTAAGCCCTTCCCGGATGGCCAGGGTGTTCCCATCCATATGCTGGCTACAGCCCTGGCAGAACGACTCCGGGTGGCGCGCTCTTTTTTTATTTAGAGATATATTGCTCATCATATACTATTCGGTCTTTATAATAATCATACCACTCAAAGTCGTCTCTTTCATATTTTCTGAAAATTCCCCATGAAAATAAATCGACTGCCTGAATTACAGGATCAACTTGAGATGACAGATGATCAATATTAATAGGTATTTTGGCATCGATCCTTCCCTCTAATTGTCGGTAGATATATTTGTTAAATTCAGCCCTCCTTGATTTATCTTTACATTTGTCAACCGCAACCTGGATTCTTTCCGAAGCTTTTTCAAAAGGTATATGATCAATTAGCTCTCCGACAATAAAATTGTATAACTCTTCCTTTTGTTTTGAACGTCCTTTATGAACCCGTTTTTTATCCACGGTAAGGGCATATATTTCAAATTTGCAATCTTTTATTTTGCTAAAAAAATATTTTTTTACGTCTAAAGTCGTTCGACTCCCTTTCAATTCGTGGCCGAAAACTTTTTTGCCCTTTTTTAATTTTTGATACAGGGTTTTTTTTATCGCTCCTCCTATTTTCTTAAAACTGTCCCGTTGGTAAATAGCCAATATACATATGGTGAAATATTTTGAAGAGTTCTTGCTCTCAAAGTCGAAACCAAGGTCACCACTCTCGTCAAGGTAAAGATACCACATATTTTCTCTATCTCCTGCTCATTCTTTTTATTCATATTATATTTTACCATATTTTCTGTTTTTAAGAAAAAGTGGGAAAGGGAAAGAAGTGAAAGGGACAGGCAAAAAATAACAATATTTGGTCCCGGTCATCAAAATTTCAGATAGGGGTATCTCAATATTTGGTCCCGATCATCAAAATTTCAGATAGAGAAAAAAGTGACAGGCAAAGAATTCACAAATTTTACTCCCCACTCACAGGAAGCTTTGCCATGAATATTCGGAATTTCCCCAATGCCTCAAAAAACTCTCGCCGCTGCCGCAGCGTTTTAAACTTTAAAAAAAACTGCCTCGGTGCTTGTAAATTTGTAAATTTTTTGTATTACAACTTTCCTTGGTTTTTTTGACTGTCTACAACCCGGGCAAGCCGGAACGACCGGGCTTGCCCGGAAATTCCAAATTCCAAACAAAAATGATAAAACTGGAAACTACACAATTTCATGGGAAGGTGATAGTCAAGAATGCCACTTACTTAAGGCTAATAAATCCGAAATTCGAATATCGAAATTCGAAACAAATTCAAATGACCAAAACAAAAGAAAAGACCAACGTGCCAGGTTCTTTTTGTTTTGTATTTTGAACATTTGAATTTTGGATTTGTTTCGGATTTCGTGCTTCGTGCTTCGAATTTAGTCTTAAGTTAGCGGCATTCCCCACCCATCCCTACTCCCAGGAAGCTTTGCCATGAATATTCGGAGCTTCCCCTATGCCTCAAAAAACTCTCGCCGCTGCCGCGGCGTTTTAAACTTTAATGTTGGATTATTTACCTGGAACCTATTTCATTTCAAATCCTATTCAACCACTACCTATAGTGTTGACATTCTATCATCCATCCGTCAACTGGAATATGGATATTTATGGTGGTGCGGTACATCGGGAACCCATCGCTATAATTTTGCCTGGGGACATGGGGGACAACTGATTTTTGTACTCAATGATTTAAACATGGTTATTGTTACCTCAGCAGAATTTTTGGGTGCTCAGTTCGGAGAGGAGGCCTGGCGAAAAGAGAGTGCGGTGATGGAATTGGTAGGAAGATTTATTTCTTCCCTTTAAAAAAAACACATATAGGGCATTCCCCTGTCTATCCTAAGCTCCGGATTATAATTTTTTTGCCTATCCCCACTTTCTGTTCTTGACATATCTGTCTTGATAGCTCACATCTACCAATTACCGGGTTCTTTGAGATGAGTTCTTTGGGGTGCGGTAAGTGGCGTACGGGCATCCGGAAGATTTCCGTTCCATATCAAAAGATGGAGTTGAGCAGGTGTGAGATTTATAGAAGGGGTTTTCTCATTTTGGGGCCACCAATTGAATCTTCCGCTGGATAGACGCTTCACATATAACCAGAACCCTTGACCATCATAGAGGAGAATCTTTAAGGTGGTTTTGCGTTTATTTCTAAAAATAAACATACTGCCGGAAAAAGGGTCTTTATCTAGAATATCACGACAAACCCGTGATAGGCCATCTATACCTTGGCATTGGCTGATAATGATAAGTGATCAATCTTTTTTTAAGGGCTCCCCAATTTAAACCCAGATTTTCGCAAATCGTGTTTATTTTACCTCCTAAAAACGAAGGTAAATTATAGCACCAGTGCCCGTACCCTGTCACGCACACCTGCCGAAAGGACACAATTGGTTCGATAGCTCTTGAATCTCCCATTTTTCTATTTTTTTTCGGAAATTACCAGACATATCTGCAATTCTTGATTCCTGTTTGTTCTGCACAATTTTCACATGGATATATTTTTCTAATTTCTTCAATTAAGAAGCCTGTACTGTATTTCTTTTTAGATTTTATTTGTTGCAAAGCATAAAAAGACTTTATAAGAATTGGCTTACCTGATTTTTTAATTATATTTCCCTTCTCATCCAAGCAAAGAAACAAAGGATTTATAGGTTTCCCATATTCATATTTGGTGATGTGAATAGTCTTATTAGTAACTACATCAAATATTCTCTCTTCAGTTATTATCTTGGTATTAAATTTACTAAAAACAGGAATTTTTTTTGCTATTATTTTTCCTTTTAAGTTTTTTAATACTGTTGCAATAGGACGTGTTCTTGGGTCAAATAGAATTTCAGATGTTATATAAGACTCTTCATATTTAATAATTTTTAATGCCTGGTTTTTTACTTCTAAGGCTTTAGGATTATCTTTTAAATTCAACACAATTTTAGCAGCTTTGAGTCGTGTTTCAGAATTTTTAGATGTTAATGCTTTAATGTAAATATCAGAGCAGCCTGGATCATTAATCTCAATTAAAGCTGAAAGGATTATGTCTTTGATTTTTGAATCGCTAGTGCTTTTCATTTCATTTCGAAGAGGATTAACGGCTCTTGGATCTTTTAGCATTCCCAAAGACTCAGCAGCCCCTCTCTTTACGAATACAGATTTGTCATTTAGTAAAACCTTTATTAAAGGTTCAACAGCTCTTGAATCATTGATTTTTCCCAGGGCTCTTGATGCTGCGAATCTAACATGAGTATCAGTGTCATTCAAAAAGATTTTACTAATTGGTATTACAAAGGTTGAATCTTTCATATCTCCAAGGGTGATAACACTATTACATCTTTGAGATGATCCCATTTTTCTTATATAATTCGCAGTTGCCTCCGCCCCAACTAATTCTAATAGATTTTTTGCAGCATCTAGTCTTGTTTGTTTGTTATAACTTTTTAATTTTTTAAGATATAAATTTTGTTTGGTCGCTTTTTCGAATGAATTAGAATGCTGTACATCAATATCAATTTCTGGCATATTGATAGGCCTTTTAACATTTTTCCCTTCTACTTTTACTTTTTCAACGGGATTAATAGAAGCAATATCGTGTTTAATTTTTAGCAGCTTATCGTATTCGTTCAGAGCTCCGATCCAATTTTTCTTTGCTTCATAGTCTTGTGCAGCTTTAAGATGTAAAGGGATAACCAGATTAATGACAGTTTTGAATAATTCTACTGCTTTCTTATGATCATTGTCCTTCTTAAGCTTAGTGATCAGCAGGTTTAAAGCATAATCAATATGACCTTTTTCATAAGCTTTTTTAGCATCTTTATACTCATTTGATAACAGACTGGATTGTGTAAAACCTAAAAAAAATATAAGAAAAACCAATCCCAATATTATTGCAGAAACTCTTTTGTTTTTTATCATTATTATTTCCTCCTTTTTTAGCTGGTCAAAGTTTCCTTATTGAATTTTTTATTCTTAGTGCATGGAGTTTAAGGTCATTGACCATAGATGATACCACCATCTCATCCAGACTCGTAAAAATATCCTTCATTTCTTTTTTTAAAGAATTTGCCCAAAAAGTTGATCTATCGGAAACTTTGATGAGTTGCAGCGCGATCCTTATCTCATCACCTGCCCTATAAACCATTCCTTCAAGCACGTATGAAACCTTAAGCTGTTCTCCAATATCGCTGCTTTCGAGATCCTTCCCCTGATATTGGAAGGACGATTCTCGATCTGTAACCTTTAAAACATCAACTTTTGATAATATGTTGAGGATATTATCAGCAATTCTGTCACATAATTTTTCTTGATCCTTCTCCGGGCTAATGTCCTGTAAAGGGCGCAATGCAATGGAAATCTCACCACTTTCGAGTTTTTTTTTAGCCGGCAAGGTCTTCACATATTTCCATATTTTTCCCTTTCGTTGTATCTCTATCCGCACCCAATGATATTGAGCTTCTCTACGAAAGGTGTCCCATACATTTTGATCATTAGGAAGCCAGGCCTTGCCCTTGGTTCCATCGTCAAATTCAACGGATACGTAGCTTTGCACAAGACCTCCCTTTAATGGAACCGATTGGCCAAAGTTGGTCACTGTACCTTTTTTTGTCATTTGTCCACAATTAGTCAATAACAGTAAAGAAACGGATATGGTTATCAGCGCTGTGTATAGAGATTTAGAGAATGAATAAACTGGTTGTATAGCTGAAATTTTACGACATCCTGGTCTAATTGAGTTTTTTATTCTTCTCATGATTCATCTCCTTTATTTTCTTTTGTTTTTCATAAGGTAGTATTCTAACTGAGTTCGATTGAGAAGTCAAGAATTTAACCCTGTCAACATCAATTCCGCAAGCAGATCGATAATCCCACAATTTTAATTTATCTTTTTTAGTATCTATTTTAATCACCGGACTGGTTACTTTTTTTTGTGAGTGAGCACTTTCCAGTAAATTCTTCTGATTGTCTTTTAAAACGGCGCCGGCATGAATACTCAACTGCTCGCATTCATCAAAAAAATTCGGGTTACAATATTGAAAAAGAAGTCTTTAAAATGCAGACAGCAACAGCAAAATACCCCAAAAGCAAGTACTGGATTAACAGGTTATCACAGGCAGTCACGAACCGTCACGAACTTATCACCCAGCGTGAAAAATTCTTAAATGAAATGCAGGGATGGTATGGGGTCAGGTATTTTATTACTCATCGATGGATTCCACGAAGGTGACCAGTGACCAGAGCAAAGGAAAATGGTAAATTATTAAAAACGGACAGGAAAAGTAGAAAAGAAAAAAATAAGACCAAAAAGTGTCAACAATAGTTGACTGATGAAACCGGCATAAGTAGACAATAGTTGACTGATGATTGCTTTGAAATTCGATAAATAAAATATATTTTTCCTGGAAATCCTCTTCTACAAACAGTTCTGATTTTTTCACTCATTTCATCCTTATTTTGGCATCATTCTTGTCACATGTCCTATATCAAAATCAATATCACGGAGGTAATCATAAGATTATGGCAAGACCGAAAAGACTAAAACTAATAGGAGAAGAAGGATTTTTTCATATCACGTCCAGGACCGTCGGACAAGAATTCTTTCTTGGCGATGTGGAGAAGGAGAAGCTATTTAATATCATCAAGTACTATTCCGGGTATTACTTTGTCAAGCCCATCGGCCTTACAGTTATGGATAACCATTTTCACCTTTTAATTAAGTCAGAGCCGGAAAGTTATTACAGCGATGATCAAGTCAAACAGAGGATAGCAGAATACCGGGATAAAAAGAAGAAAAAAGAAAAGGTAAAAGAAGAAGATTGGGACTGGGAGGAAGAGGGGGATGGAGAAATATCTTATAATGAACTGCAGCGAATAAAAACACAAATGGCAGATATCTCCGAATATGTTCGTGCCATTAAGCAGACGTTTTCAAGGTGGTATAATAAAATGAACAACCGCAGTGGTTACCTTTGGGGTGATCGCTTTAAAAGTGTCTTAATAGAAAAAGGAGAGGCTTTAATCAATTGTTTGGCTTATATTGATTTAAATCCGGTTCGTGCCAAAATTGTGAAACGGCCGGAAGATTACCGGTGGTCTGGTATTGGCTACCGGATTTATACGGATAATAAGGGAGATTTTCTCAGTTTTGACGGTATTTTTTCAGAATCAGAGATGAAAGACCATCCTAAAGAGGAGTTACTTCAATGTTATCGTTATTTTGTTTATAAGTGCGGCAATATTAAGAGGCTGAGTCTGGCAGATATAGAAGAAGGAATAGCAGTTGGGAATGTAAAAAGTGTCATAGATAATGAAACCTATAATCATGAATTGATGAGGGATTTTAAGCTTCCCAAAGGTGAAATAATGCTGGGAAGGATTCGTTATTTTTCAGATGGCATGGTAATCGGTTCTAAGAAATTTTTAAAAGAAGCCTATGCCAAATTTGCAGGAGAAATTATAAGAAAAAAAGACCGAAATGTTTATCAAACCGGGATAAATAGAAATATTTTGTCATTAAGAAGATTGGCTTGCTGATTTTTTGTTACATGTCCTTGCCCCCGGTCCCTGGTATCGCGGTAGCTGGCTTCCAGCTTCCCACCTACTGATTTTTCTCATTGATGGACTCCGGGAAAGCGACCTTTACTGGTGACCCGTGTCCCGTGTCCAGTGACCAGGTATATTTTTAAAGTCTTATCAAGCCTCAGTTGCATGTCATACTTTATACCGGACTGGTTGCAATATCCCCCCCAAGCTCTTCATCCACGTTCACGGATATGGTATATGCATAAAATACCTGACCCCCATTCGCCCCCATTCCATTAGTGGTTTATAGTAATTGAAAAAAATCCTGGAGATAATCATCCCCAAATGGTTTTACCCTTTTGATGGGCCTTTTGGGAAATGGGGCGGAAGTGCGTCCGTTGTTTGCTGAGAACAACGCTCATTATCAAAGTGGTTTTTTGATGTGTAATGATCTTCAAATCCCCACAGGTAGACTCCCTTAAGCTGTTGGGATGATAAAAAAACTTTTCGGGGTCTTTGCAAAACCTTTCGGGGTGTTTGCGGAGTTTTCGGGGTGATTGTACATGGATGAGGAACCTTCACGCAAAGCAGGGGAATGAGAGCGGGACAAATTCGGGACAGTCATTCATGATGCCGCAGCCTCGCCCGGAAACAAATGAAAATTGCCACAGAGAGCACGTACCAACGAGGTCACAGAGAGTTTCCCACTCAACTTACTCACCTTACTCAACTCACTCACCCATTTCTATAGCAAGCAAGATTTTAATTTTTCCAAACGGATAGGGCAGTCCTAAAGTCTAAAGAGATCATGATCTGGACAGCCTGGACCAGAGCTTCAGGTGGCACAAAGTAATAAAGTCAGGCATATGTTCCCTTCTGAATGCAGCAAAAGATGTTATGGTGCAAGATCAGACCCCGTGAAGGCGGTTCTCGTATAGCCTCCCAAGGGAAAAAAATATTCATCATCTGTTGACTTCATCATTAATTTCCTATAATATATTTTTTTATGAAAAAAAATAAGGAGGTGAAGGAGGTTTTTAATTATTATGAGACGTAACAAAATGGAAGATGGGAAAAACGATTTTCTTATCAGTTAAGGAGAGAATGATGAAGAAAACTTGTTTTATATTTTTAATTTGTATTTTAATTATTGGTGGATGTACTAAGGAAAAAGATAAGTCAGCGGTTCAAAAACCTAAGGAAGCGCTAAACGTTTTACCACCTCCTCCAATGCCGGAAAGGATACAAGCATCTGTAAAGCGATGGGATGGGATTGTATTGAAAAAAATATGTCTTGTGGTAAAAGAAAATTTCCCTCAGATAAAGGGGGAATTACCTATGAGTATTGGTAAACCTGTAAAAACGATACTAACCAGGATGGGGATAGATATAGTTCCAAAAGGATCCCCATGCGATGCAACACTAACTATTAAGTTGAAAGGTCAAACCTTCAAAGCAAAGTATCATTTCGGTCCTATTGGGGTGGGAGAATGTTATTCGGGAGGAAAAGTAAATGGGCAGATTCTTCTTACTGCAAAAGGTTACCAGACTTTAGCCATTCCTATTAATGGAGATGATCCGGTACCAGAGAAAGTTAGTGAGAATTGGTTTTATAAACATCAAAAACCTGAAGATTATAATTTCAGGGAACTCTGGTTTGAGCCGCTGATAGATGGTCTGGTTGCACTGTGGGGACCACAGGTTCTTGTGTGCGCTCTGGATGTGACCAAGAGTGGGGCTACTTATTGGAGAAATGCTCCAATCTATTCAAGGTTAATGAAAATCGGGCCGGTAGATGAAGTAGTAAACGCTCTCATTTATGCGCTCCAGGATAGTAACCACACCCTTAAAAAATATGCAGCTAATATGTTCGGGGAATTTGCACCAAATGCAAAGGAAGGAATTCCCTTCCTTTCCCAGGTCTTGATTGAAGAGGTTAAAGGAAGATTAAAAAAGGAATTAAAATATTGGGTGAATTGGGATGTTGCCATAGCTTTAGGAAAGTATGGGCCAGCGGCAAAATATGCAGTACCTAATCTTATTAAAGCATATTATATTGCAAAGAAAGAGCAAAATTACTTAAAAGGAGTGGATACTCACTGTGCAGACGCATTGGAAAAGATTACCGGAAAATCTTCCGGTTGGGAAGACTGGTGGAAAAGACATAAAACCAGAAATAAGACAGAATAGGGGCATTTTTTCGCCTGTCCACAAGCCTGCAAAGCCGGAACCGGGAATCCAGGGACGGAACTTTGAAATTTGGATTTTTTCTATTTCCCAACAAACCAGGCAACCCTGTGCCTCCGGCGGCCCTCCGGGGGGTCGCTTTTGGAAAAAGCTCCGCAAAACTTTTTATATGCCCTTTGTGCCCTGGTGTCTTCGTGGCAAAAATTAAACAGTGAATTCGGCCTTGCAATACACTTTCTTTTTTTATACAATTAAGATGTTAAAAAAAAATGGTTCATAAAAGGTAATAAAGAGGAAATGTTACCATAAGAAATCATTAAAGGAGACGCGATATGTTTTTAGGGAAAAAAAGATTGAATTTTTTGGCTGCGGTGGGATTGATGATTTTGTTTTTTTTCTGCTTGAATGTGATCCTGGAGGGGAGCCAGGAATTACTGACACCCCGTCCCATTTCGCAGGTTATCAGCAAACGGGCCGGAAGTGTTAGTACATCCGGTACGATCCAGATCCCCCTTATTACATGGGGAGGCGATGTTGCCACTATCTACGCCCTGGATTCAGGGATATTTAGATCGGAAGGTTTGGATGTGTCGTTGTTCCTGGAAAACAATTTTCTTAAGCAAGCGGAAGGATGCCTGGCAGGTCGCACGCCTTATTTAAGGGGTACGATGGGAATGATTAATTCAGCCGCTGAAGTATTTAAAAAAAATGGAATTGATTTGGTAGTTATCTGCCAGATAACCTGGTCCACGGGTGGTGATGCACTGGTGACACGATCCCATGTGAAAAAACCAAGCAATCTCAAAAATAAAACCATTGCCCTGCAATTGTACGGTCCCCATATGGATTATGTGGCTAATATTCTCCAAAGTGCCAGGGTGCCGCTGAATCGTGTGACCTTTAAATGGTTCCGGGAATTGACTTTACCTACTTACGATCCCAAAGGAAAAATCGTTGATCCGGTTAGTGCGTTCCTGGAGGATAAATCCATCGATGGTGTCATGTGCATTATTCCCGATGCCATGAACCTTACGTCCGGGGGTAAAGTAGGAACAGGGGCCGCAGGTTCGGTGAAAGGGGCCAGGATTATGCTGAGTACCAAAACCGCTTCCCGGATTATTGCGGATGTGTACGCGGTGAGGAGCGATTATTTCAACAGGAACAAAACCAAAGTCCAGGCGTTTGTAAGGGCGTTAATGAAAGGACAGGAGAAATTGCAAGCGCTTCTTTCCAGGCGAAGTGAGAACCAGAGTGAATATAAGAAGCTGATGGCACATGCAGCGGATTTACTTCTGGGTGCTCCCCAGGCCACCCCGGATGTGGAAGCACTACTGGGAGACTGTCAATTTGTGGGGTATGACGGTAATGTGGGATTCTTTACCGGCCGCGGTACCACCCGGACATTGAATACTCTCACCCGTGAAATTCAAAGCAGTTTTATGCAAATGGGCCTGATGGGGAAGAGAGTTACGCTTAACCAACCGGGCTGGGATTACAATGCCATGGCAAAAGGACTGACAATTACGCCGAAACCCGAAGTACCCAAACAAAAATTCGATGTCCGCAAGGTCCAGGAAAAGATTTCCGTGGAACCCACTACCTGGGCGGAAGAAGGCACGCTCTTCCAAATCGAAGTAGGGTTTGAACCCAACCAGAGCACGTTTCCTGAGGCCAGGTATGCCAATGATTTCCAGAAGGCCCTGGAAATTGCCCAGACCTATGGGGGATCATTGATTATCATTGAAGGTCACTCTGATCCATTGGGTATTTTGAAAGCCCGTGAGAAGCGAAGACCAGCGGTGGAGATCAGGCAAATGGAACAGCAGGTCAAAAATCTTTCCCTTTCCCGTGCCCGCGCTGTGAGGCAAAGTTTCCTGGATTACTGCAAACGCAAGCGTTTCACCATTGATGAAACCCAATTTGTGGCCGTAGGAATGGGCATCGCCAATCCCAAGTATAATCCTCCCCGCACCAAAGAAGAATGGGACGCCAACCGGCGGGTGGTTTTCCGGATTAAACAGGTGGAAGCTGAATTGACCGAATTCTCACCCCTCAAAAAGTAATAAGGAAGAAACAGAATGAAGAAAACGAATTGGTACGGCGTTGGAGTGGTGGTGTTGGTGTGCCTGGTATTTGTTTTTGTTTTTTCCTGTTCGGATTCCAGGTCCCCTTCTTCATCGAAGGTGCCAAAAGCAGCGATAGAGGAAAAAAAGGATGTTTCCCAGGGGGACCAGTGGAATGAACTAAAACCTATCAATATAAAAATCCCGGAAAACATCGGCGGCGAAGCAAAGCTGACGCGGAATATCTATTTCATTATGGATGGAAGCGGTAGTATGAATGAACGGACCACTTCGGATTGCGGTGGTGATCAAGAATTTAGGGATAAAATTACGGGTGCCCGTTGGGCCATAAAGAAATTCCTGGAAAATGTGCCGGAAGATGTCAACATCGGGCTTTATGTCTTTGATTTCCATGGGAGACGGGAAGTGGTGCCGCTGGGCGCCTCCAACCGGGAGGCCTTTATAAGTGCGGTTGATGCCATTGAAGCCAGTGGGACGACGCCATTGGCAGAGGCTATTCGCTTTGGGACCGATCAATTGGTGCAGCAGTACAAAAAACAGTTGGGGTATGGTGAATTCCGCCTGGTCGTGGTGACCGACGGGATTGCCGAGGAAATTCCCGGGGCAGCCATTTATGCTGCCAGGCGGGGAATTCCCATCTATGCCATTGGTCTTTGCGTGGAAGCCAATCACCCCCTCCGTCACTATTCTGTCTCCTATCGGGCAGCGGACAGTTTTGAGGATCTAAAAAAAGGCCTGGAGGAAACCCTGGCAGAATTACCCAGTTTCGATGTGACCGAATTCCAGGAACAAAACACAGGAGAAAATCAATGAAAAAATCAACCGTCGGTTTCATCCTGATTCTCTGTATTGGGGTCATAGGCATCCTGGGATGGAAATACATCAATTCCCTTTTGTTTGAGAAAAAGCAGTTAAGCACGTCGGATGCATCGGGAAGACTTCACACGATTCGCATTGGTGGTGACAATTACCTGGGGTATTGGTTCATTACCTCGCCGGAAATGCGAAAAATGGCGGCACGAAAAGGTTTACAAATGGATTTCACCGATGATGGCGGGGCTTATGCCCAACGGTTGGAGGCTTTTGCTGGCCAGGAGTATCACTGCATTGTTTTACCGGTGAATTCCTACTTGCAGCACGGTGCCCGGCACAAATTTCCCGGAGTTATCGCAGCAGCTATCTCGGAATCCAAAGGGGCGGACGGTATCGTGGGATTTGCCGATCGCTTTTCCGGCGGAAAAATCAACGATCTTAACGATCCCTCGTTGAAGATCGTTTATACCGCCGATTCCCCCAGTTCTTTTTTACTGGACCTCACCATTGCTGATTTCGATCTTGACAGTCTCCGCACCAATCGCCAGTGGCAGGTCCAGGTGGGAGGTTCCAATGAAGTCCTGAAAATGGCCAGAAAAGGTACCGGCGATGCCTTTGTCCTCTGGGAACCCGATCTCTCACGAGCCTTGAAGCTCCCGGGAATGAAGTACATATGGGGTTCAGACCGATTCTCCGGTTATATTGTGGATGTGTTTGTGTTTCACCGCAGTTATTTAAAAAAGCATGCGCCACAGGTTCGGGACTTTTTGCAAGTTTATTTCCGCGTGCTGGGGATATATGCCAATAACCGGGAAAAAATGATCAAAGAGATGCGTAAATCCACGGATTTGAAACAGGACACCATCGAGGAAATGCTGAAAAAGATCGATTGGTATGATCTGGCAGAGAACTGCCAGTTGCAATTCGGTATTTCCGCCAGGCCTGGCGGCCAGGTCCAGGATGGGGTCATTAACACCATCATTGCCTGCACGGACGTGATGTTAAAGACCGGGACCTTTGATAAAGACCCTTTGCAGGGTAATCCCTATCGAATTACCAACAGTACGATCCTGGAGGAACTTTCCCGGGCGGGCGTCATGCACGTGATGGATAAAAGCAGTGTTCGCAAACAGGAATTTTCTTCCCTGGCAGACCGGGAATGGGAAAAGTTACGGGAAATCGGGACTTTCCGCGTGGAACCTATTACGTTTCAGTCATGGAACAACATGTTAACCACAGAAGGCAAGGAAAAGGTGGATAAAATCGCGGGGCTTTTGACCAACAATTATCCCCACTATCGGATCGTAGTCCGGGGGCATACCGGTCCGGGTGGTGATGAAGATGAAAATAGAAAACTCTCTCTGGAACGGTCTCAGGCCGTGGCCCAGTATTTGATTGCTGTCCATGGTATTCATGTCAATCGCATACGGGCGGAAGGATTGGGGTCGTCGCAGCCGGCACGGAAAAAACCCGGTGAATCCATGCGGGCGTACCGGTACCGTCTCTCCAGGGTGGAATTCGTGGCTGTAGAGGGCACCAGTTTGTGAACAGGAGTTAACGGCATTGGCGAGACATACAGGGAAGCAGACTAAAAAGAGCGAGGAGCCTGGCGCAGAGGATTTTTCAAAAAAAGCCATTGAAAAGGCCGTATTCCTGGAAGCCATTCAACACCCTACCACCCTTTATCCTGCTGCCTTATCCCTGTTAAGTGCCGCATACATGGTACTGGTCAGTCTTGATCCCACATCCCTGGCTGTGGCTGTGGGGAGTGGATTCTTAAGTCTTGTATCATGGATTTATCATTACTTCATCCGGGGAGAGGCCATTGCTGAAAGTCATGTGCAAAAGCTCAAAGCAAAACGGGACCTTCACAAGGAACGGCAAGCAGGTAATATTGAGGAGGAATGCAAAACCGCCGGGTTCCTGGAAGGGGAAAAAGAAGCCCGGGAATTGAAACAAGCATATAACCAGCTTTATACCTTTTTAAAAGAGAAGCTGGAGAAGCATCGGGTCATGACTGCGGGACGTTTTTTAATCCTGGCGGAAGAGACATATTTCCAGGGGCTGCAGTTGCTCAAAAAAGCACTGACCATGTTTAACGCGCTGAAACAAATCGACAACGAAAAGCTGGAAGAGGAGAAAAAGACGTTTAAAAAGGAATTAAAGGCACAAGAGAACAAGGATGATGAATCCAGGCAGCCGATTATTGAAGCACTTCAGACGAAAATCCGGAGTCATGAAAAGCGGTTGAAGCTTTACGAGGAGCGTAACAAGGGTCTGGAGCAATTGATGGCCCAGTGCGAAGTGTTGGAGGCCACGTTGGACACCACGTACCTGGAGGTGGTGGATTTGATCGATAATGAGGCGTTTATGAAACGCAGCAGTGTGGCCCATAATCTTGAGCGGGCCGTGGCAGCGGCCCGGCGGGTTGAGGAGCGTTTGCGCAAACGTGAAAGCAAAACGTTTGACGCAGATGATGCGTATATATATGAGAAGGACAATTAGGTGGTTACAGCGCAGTAATAGATGTAAAAGTAAAAACGTGAAAACGTAAGGAGGAACATTCATGGCAGAAGAAAAAATAGGTATTTTTCGAGCGATACTTCGGTATTTTCGCTTTTGGAATTGGAAGAAGGCCCGTGGGATCATCAAGGCGGCGGATGAGCAGTTTACCGGTTCGGTAGACGGCATTTCCGCGGCCTTTGATATCCAGCGGGACAGTATGGTGACGCAGTACCATGGCCTGCGGGATGCCATTGCTGAAGTGGAAGCGGTCCTGGAGGATAAGCGGGCACGCCTGGAGGAGTTGAACCGTGAAGAGGAGGAACTCCTGACACGACGGGAAGGAGCCCTGGCTATGGCAGAGACGGCCAAAGAAGAAAACGATTTAAAGGGATACGAAAAGCATGCCCATGCGTTTGAACGGTTCCAGGTGCGTATCGAAGAAATCGACCAAACCCAGGAACGGCTGGGGAATGAAATCACTGATACGTCGCATACCATGGATAAATACATGCTGCAGTTACAGGATTTCCAGTCCCAGATTGAAAAGATGCCGCAGCAGAAGGCCGAAGCCGTTGCCGATTTCGTATCGGCCAAACAGATTCTTGAGTTAAATGACCGGCTCCAGGGGTTGGAGAGCAGCCTGGACAGGGGGCCGATTGCGGCCGTGCTGGAAGCCAACAAACGATTGACCGCCAAAGCCCGAATTTCAGAAAAATTGGCAAAGGCGGATGTACGTTTGCAGGACAAAGAGTATGAGAAAGCCGGCCGGCAGTCTACGGCCAGGGACAAAATGGACCAGATGCTGGCGGCACGGCGCCTGGAAAAAGAACAAAAAACCGGCGAAAAAGAAAAACCTACAGCAGAAAAAGAAGATGACAGACCCAAGATTTAATATAAAAAGGAGGAAAAGTAATGATTAAGATGAAAGGAATATGCACGGTGGTGATAATTTTTGCCATGCTTTTTGGTATGGCTGCTCAACAGGGTTGGGCGAAACCCAAATTAAAGGTAGCATGGTCTATTTATGCCGGTTGGATGCCCTGGGATTATGCGGGCCATTCCGGGATTTTGAAAAAATGGGCCGATACCTATGGAATTGAAATCCAGTTGGTGCGTATGGATTACCTTCCTTCCATTGAAGCCTATGTGGCCAAGCAGGTGGATGCGTGTGTGATGACCAACATGGAATGCCTGGATATGCCGGCGGCTTCCGGGATTGACAGTACGGTAGTGATCGTGGGGGATTATTCCAATGGTAACGATGCCATCCTGGTACGGGACAATCTAAAAATTAAAGGTTTAAAAGGCCAAAAGATTTACCTGGCAGAGTTATCGGTGTCCCATTACCTCCTGGCCCGGTGCCTGGAGATGAACGGTTTGAAAGAGAGTGAAGTAAAATTGATTAACACTTCTGACAGCGATATCGGACCGGTGTTCCTGGCTAATAAAGACCAAAAAGTGGTCATTACCTGGAACCCTATTGTTATGCAAATCGAGCAAACCCCGGGGGTTTCCAAGATATTTACTTCCAGTGATATTCCCGGTGAGATCATTGACATGATGGTGGTGAACACCAATACCTTAAGAAAGCACCCTGAATTGGGGAAAGCGCTGACCGGTGCCTGGTATGAAATTATGGGCATCATGTCGAAGCGTGGGGTGGCATCTGACAAAGCCCTGACGGAAATGGCCAAGTCTGCCGGATGTTCGTTGACGGAATACAAAGCTCAATTGAAAACCACGGCCATGTTTTACACGGCCCAGAATGCCGTGGAATTTACCGAGAGCCAGGAGTTGAAGAAAAAAATGGATTTTGTCCGCCAGTTTTGTTTTAAGCACGGCTTATTGGGTGAAAATGCCCCCAATGTTGATGTAGTGGGCATTCAATATCCTGACGGTTCTATCCAGGGAGACCCCAAGAGTGTCACGTTCCGTTTTGACACCACGTATATGAAGATGGCCGCCCAGGGGAAATTGAAAACCAAATAATTTTAGCCACGAAGCATTTACAATGCGGTAAAAAGCACGAAGAAACACGAAGAGACAAGAAGAGGAGAAGAAGTTAAGAAGTTGAGAAAGAAGTAAAACGAAACAAATGTGGCAGGATGATTGAACTTCGTAACACAGACTGACCGTGTTTGAAAAGTTTTTTGCCCCGCTTTTTTTCAAAAAAGCGGGCCGCCGGAGGCAATCTTATGGGATTTTTTAACATTCATGCGAAACCGGGACGGACGGTTTCTTTTTTGTTGTCAATGCTGTTATTTATTGTTTGCATTGCCGTTTATGCCGTAACCAGTCATGTTCGGCACCGGGAGAATCCTAAAGACAAGGTGGTTCCTACGTTTTCCCAGATGAAAGATGGATTCAAACGAACCGCCTTTGAGAGGGACCGGAAGGGGGACATTCGCTTGCTGGTGGATACCATTGCCAGTGTCAGGCGGTTTCTCATCAGTCTTGCTTTCCTTTTTTTTGCCGTTCTCCTGGGGCTTCATATGGGGATATTTCCTTATATGGAGCTTCTTTTCTTGAAATTTATCACCTTTTTCGATAAAATTCCTGCACTGGCCATCCTCCCCATCTTACTTATTATCTTTGGACTGGGGGAGGTATCGAAAATTGCCCTTATCTTGATCGGGGTTTTTCCCACTATTGCGTTGGACACGTATCTCCGGGCCAAGGCCGTACCCCGGGAGCAGGTGACCAAAGGATTAGCGTTGGGCGCCAGTTCCTTTGAAGTCGCCTATAAAGTTGTCTTACCCCAGATTTTCCCCGAAGTGCTCAACACCATCCGTTTAAACTTTAAAGCCATGATCTTATTTTTAATTGCCGGTGAAGCCATAGCCGCCGCGGAGGGACTGGGGTTCCGGATTTTTTTGGTACGGCGGTATATTGCCATGGACATTATTATTCCTTATGTCATCTGGATGAGTCTTTTGGCGTTTCTAGCCGATTACCTGGTCAGGCTGTGGATAAAGAAACGGTACAAATGGGTGGAGATAGACCTATGACGCCAGCCAATCAATACGAATCTCTTTTGCATCTTGAAGACGTGTATGTCCGGTATACGGATCACCAGGGGAAGATTTTTACGGTTCTCAACGACATTGATTTAAAAGTTAGTCCCGGGGAATTTATTACCGTGGTGGGTCCCAGCGGCTGTGGAAAATCTACGCTGCTCCGCTTAATATTGGGAGCGGAAAAGCCGGCGGAAGGGACGGTACTTTTTGAAGACCAACCCATTGCCAGCCCTGACCGGGACCGGGGAATCGTTTTCCAGAAGTATTCCCTTTTCCCTCATCTCACGGTCCTGGAGAACCTGGTCTTTGGCCTGGACATGGAGGAATTCACCCTGCCCGGGCGAATATTTAATCCCTTCAGGTTCAGGCGAGAAATACGGGAATACAAGGACCGGGCACGGGAGTATTTAAAACGGGTGGGTCTGGAAGAACATGAGGATAAATACCCCCATCAACTATCCGGGGGCATGCGTCAGCGGGTGGCCATTGCCCAGTCGTTGATTATGAGACCAAAAATACTCCTGATGGACGAGCCTTTTGGTGCTTTGGATTACAGCACCCGCCAGGACATGCAGGTGTTTATCCTGGAGCAGTGGTACGAAACCCGGATGACAATCTTTTTTGTCACCCATGACCTGGAGGAAGCGGTTTTTCTTGGGACCCGGGCTATTATCCTGACCCAGTATTACACCACGGATACGCCCCAAACCGAAGGATCCAAAATCGTCACGGACATTCCACTCCCCGGTTCTCATCCGAAATCCACGGATTTTAAGTACTCCGAAGAAATGGGACAATTGGTGGAAAAGCTGCGCAAAGACGGGCTGGAACCCGAACACTGCCGGCACATCCAGGACTTTGATCTTAGCCATAAAGATTCCTTTAGAACCGTATCCCGGGAAGAATGGAGGCATTAACATGGCCAGAGAGAATAAATCTATATCCATAGAAACCCAGCGGCCGGATTTCCTGGAGGACCTGAGCCAGTCTTACAATTTGCGGCGGAAGAATATTATTATCCTCACCGGCGATGTGAGTGGTCTGTTCTGGAGTCCCCGTTCCCAGGGCTTTCTTGCCCTGGAACAATTCTTGAACGTAGAATTGAAAAATAAATTTAACCTGGTACGGATGGATATTGCCACGGGCTTGAGTTTCTATGAACCGGACACCGAGGAGGAGATCACACGAATTTGCGAATCCACGGATGGGTATTACACCCCGGCCGGGCGCATTGAGGCATTAAGAAAAATGATTGCTTCTTCCCGCCACAGTCCTCTTTCCGCCCTGGTGCTGCTCCAGGGCATGGGAGACGCCTTTGTGCGGGTGCGGCGCCTGGAACCTACCATTAAACCCATGTGCGTGGTCTTTCAATTTGCCGGGGCGCTCTTCCCCCAGGGGGATTATTCCCGTCTCTCCGAGTTGGAACGCCAGTGTTTGATCTCCTTTTTGAGTTGGGTATCGGGTCCGTTGTTCCGGGAAGGTCCGGAGCTGTTGATATTAATCAACTCGGTAAAAAGCGAAATCAATGCTAAAATTCTTGCCCTTCCGCATGCCGTGCACATGGAGATCGAACTCCCGGACCTGGAAGAACGAAACGCCTTTATCGGACATTTTGCTGCCAGGCATAAAACCGTAGAATTTTCCCATGGAGCGGATAAATTCGCCGAAGATACTGCCGGATTATCTCTCAACCATATCAAAGACCTTATGGAAGTGGCTGCCCGTAAAAAGGAACCCCTGACCCGTCAGCACGTGGTAGAGGATGTCAACACCATTCTCCAGGCCCAACTGGGGGATATCATTCGTATCAAGTACCCGTCCCACACACCCAAAGATATTGTGGGGTTCAAAGCCACGGGGGAGATTTTCACCAGCATATTTGAACGCTGTGAAGACCCGGAAACCGCAGTTTCCGCCATCCTGGTATCCGGGCCCAACGGTTCAGGCAAAACTTTTCAATTGGAAGCCTATGCTGCCGATTCCGGGCGGGTGGTGATTGAATTGGCAGGTATCCGCGGCTCGTATTTTGGTGAAACCGACCGTTTCTTTGAGCTGCTGCGCTGGCACATCGCTACCTTTGGTAAAATTCTTATTTTAGTGGACGAAGCCCACACCGCTTTCGGTTCCGTCCACGCCAGGGAGACTCACCAAACTGAACAACGACTTTCCGGGAATATCATAAAAATGATGGGTGACCCCAGGTATTTGGGAAAAGTCTTGTGGGGACTCATGACTTCCCGTCCCGATGAACTGGACCCGGACATCAAGAGCCGCGCCCCTATCCAGGTGCCTATCTTCGACCTGGAAGGAGAAGATCGTAAAGCTTTTGTGGCTGAACTCTTTAAGCGCAAAAAGATTACCCTGACCGAAGAAGAAATGAATGAGGTATTATCCTTGACTGATTATTATTCTGTCCGTGATTACCGGAACCTCACCGCGGAGGTGCTGGCGCAAAAGCGAAAAGAGCCCAAACGAACGGTTTTGGATGTATTGAGTGGATGGCAGGCCAGCAAGTCTATCAAGCGGCAGCGGGAATTCCAGGAGATGATTGCAGCTCTTCATTGTTCTTATCCTCTTCTCCTTCCCGAACAATACCGGGGTATCCCTGACGAAGCCTTGATGCGTCAGGTGGAAGAACTCAAACGTCTTCTTCGTCATTATTAGCTGCCTCCGGCGGCCAGAAACCTTTTTGAAAAACCCCACTGCGTGGGGGAGCATTTGCAGTGCAAGGACGGCGTACGACGTTTTAAACAATGTATCGTCTCCATGAAGGCGGAAACGGAAGGGGACAGGCAACAAGGGGGCACAATGTTTCCTGGCAAATTGCAACGCCCTTTCCGCATATAAAAAGCTTTTGCGGGGGGTCCAGGGGGGCAGTTTTCTCGAAAAGAGTCCCCCTGGCTGTCGGAGACAAAAAAAGTTCTGATAGAGTTTTATAGGAGTTCAGGATGGGCAGGCAGGAAGGTTTATAATTTTTTTTAATTTTCTGCCCATCCTGTAGATAAAAATAGGGGGTTAGTAGATCCGCACGGAGGGCATAAGTTTTTTCAGAATGCCCGTGCGGTAGGAGAGATTAGTTTTAATTGTCCTGTGTTTATGGTTTGCTGTCTAATCGGGGGAATTAAAAAAGACATAAGGGAATAGAAACGGACAAGAGGAATGGACGTCGTCATCCGCCCGTTGTTTGGTGAGAACAGACGGCTCGAAACCATGTCAAGATGAAAAGACAATTATAATAAGCGTCCCCACTGATTTTCAAGGTTCGATGTTCAAAAAAATTTTTCCTGCGTGACGAATACATGGCTGTCGTGAAACTTTAACAAAATTAAAGGTGAAAGGATTATTCGTCGATATCTTTTAATCCTTCCATTAGCTCTTCAACTGTAGGTAGTTCCTTTTGTAAGTTGGGAGGTAATTTTTGGGTCATTTTGTATCCGGATACTCCGATTGGGGCATTGATTCGTTTCAATGCATACTCAACATCAAATCGATTGCGATCTTTACAAATAATAATTCCGATAGAGGGATTTTCATCCGGCATCCGAACAAAGTCATCCAGTAGATTCAGATAAAAATTCATCTTCCCTGCATATTCCGGTTTAAACGCCCCGACTTTTAACTCGATAGCCACCAGGCTTCTCAGTTTTCTATGGAAAAACAAGAGATCGATGAAATATTCTTTATCGTTAAGTTTAATCTTATATTGACTGCCGATAAAGCAAAAACCCAGACCTAGTTCTGCAATAAACTCTTTCAAACGAACAATGAGTTTATTCTCCAATTTCCTTTCTTGCAAGGGCTTTGAAATATTGAGGAAATCCAAAATATACGAGTCTTTCAGTGCTTTATCTGCTTGTTCGGCAAGATGTTCAGGAAGAACTTGCGGGAAATTGTGCATTTTTTTTGCATCTATTTCCAGATGAGCCCCGGCTTCTATTTGATGAATAAGAACATTCCTGGTCCATCCATATTCAGAGGTTTTTCTGATATAAAATTCTTTTTCCTTATAATCTTTGACACGAGACATAATAACGAGATTTTGTCCCCAGGGAATTTCTCCAACAAGTTGTTGGAGATTTGGAAAATCTTTATAAGTAAGATAAAACTGTCGCATATACCAGAGATTTTGGGCCGAATAACCTGTTTGAGTTGGGAATTCCTTTTTCAAATCATTGGATAGTTTTTCTACAATGCCTCTTCCCCATCCCAATTGTTCCTGTTTCTCAACGATTCTTTCACCTATATCCCAATATAGCAGGATAAGTTCTTTGTTTGCTTTTCGAAACGCCTGGATGCGTGCCGATTTAATCTTACTCTTTATTTCTTCGAGAAAAGGCAGATAATCGCTTTTAAGAATTTTAACATTGTCATCAATCATTTTACACCTTTGTCAACAAAATGTAACTATAACATTTTGTATCCTATAAAGCAAGGCAATTTTCAAAATGATAGGATAAAGGAGAAATTCACGATTAAATACAGGGATGAGAAAAGTAGAAATTTACAACCTGGAATGGGTAAACATCAATCTGGAACACAATTTTATAACGGTAACAGCCCAGTAAGCCAAAAACAAGAAAATACGCCGGATTGCCATCAACAAATCGCTACGGGAATTGCTGCTCAAACTCAATCTTACCAGGAACGGCAACCGGTATGTATTTGAGAATCCCCAAACCGGTAAGCCTTTTACAGATTTAAAGAGAGGGTGGCAGAGTGCATTGGAAAGAGCAGGGATAAATAACATGAGGTTCCATGACCTCCGGCACACGTTTGCTTCGCATTTTCTGATGAACGGCGGGGATTTATATACTCTCAAAGAAATTCTCGGCCACAAGGACATTTTCACCACATCGAGGTATTTGACAATAACAACAGAGCATAAAAGCAAGGCAATGGAAATTTTTGCAGTACCGGAAAACGAGTCGAATATTATAGAATTGGCGGGATAGAAAGTTATTATCAATAGATTGAGGAGTGGTAAGCCTCGATAGAAGAATTCAGCGAATCAAAAAGACCATAGCAGGGGAATAAGTAAAAATACTCATTTTTAAAAAAGTGTGCAATGGGGGATTGACTTTCTTTCTCAAGGTGTGGTAAAAATATATTCCCGGGAAAAGCCGGAGATGTTTAGATGGAGAACATCTGAGTTGGTAGGGCGAAAAGGGGTAAGGTTAGGCCCAAAGGGCGGAAGCATTCCTGGAGTAATACCGGCGTGGATTTGCTGGTCAATGACTGAGTTGAAGCCGCATTTTCTTCCACTTTCGCAGTTCCCTTAGTATGTATTGAAACATGAAAAAACAGAGGGTAAAAGGAGCAATTAAAACTTGCACATTTGCAAGCACCACCTCTTTTTTCCCGTATTGGCTGTATTCTTTTGACTTTTATCATAGCAAACGCTTGGTTTGTGGTAAAGCCGAGAAAAACCTTAAGGAAAGCCTGGGCTTTCCCAGAAAATTTCGGTAGAAGTAAAAAGTGGACCTAAAAAGGATCGATGCATGCTCCATTTCATTTTTTTATGAATAAATAAATTAATCAGAATCTGGCATAACAGCAATGAGATGTTAATCTTTAAAAGTGTTATTTTCAAGTTATTCGGATTATTCTTACGTCTCTCAACGTTTATTCTTTTTTTATATATCATTCTTAGCATTGGCATTAACACCGATAATTTTTTTATGATAATCATTTTGATGATCATGTTGTGGATGATTTATCGGTTTATTGATCGTTGTATTGATTATCTGGATTATTACTATCTACAAGGTCTAAGAAGAACAAAAAAGATGAATGAACTCGCTCGAAATATTGAAATGGACTTTGTTCTGAATGGTAATTATCTTCTCTCTGAATTAAGAAATTTTGAGATTTTCACGCATGACAAGGTATTTTTTGAAGGGATCAAAAATCTTGTTAGGGGGAAGGTTGATAATACTGTTATATCTATATTTGATTATAGATATTCTTTTATAATTTACCGATATGGCTATAGCGGTGATTTTCATACTAGTAGTGAAACTCGACACAAAATAAAGAAGGACCACACAATCGTGTATTTTTTATCAGAACTATTAGACCTTCCCAAATTTTCTTTACATCGTAAAGGTCTTGGAGATAAGATAGCGAACTTTTTTACAAAAAGGGATATACAGTTTGAATCTAATCTGGATTTTTCTAAATATTATTCCCTTCGTGGTGAAAATGAAGATTCAATTAAAAGAGTATTTAATAAAGAGCTCCTCTCTTTTGAAAAAAGCATAGTTAATAAAGGTATCCGCATCGAAGGATCTGGGAATAAACTCATCTATTATCAAAAAAAACCAGTTAAATTAAAAGATATGAGTTCATTCATAAATAGTGGATTTCAATTCTTTGAAGTAATTACAATGCATCAGTTGCATTTTGACAAAATAACAATTTAGCCTTTCATGAAAAGGAAAAGGGGGCAAAAAAGTGCTATTCTTGGCCATTCTGTAGAGTAAGGCATAAACCGGACAAGCTGGTACCAAAGAGGTCAAAAAAAATCTTTCGTAAATGATCTACGGAGTATCGAATTTACGTATCATGTTTTCCCCCAAATACAAGCACGACATACTGACGGGCCGCATAGCAAATGTGTGCGACCTTGCATTCGAGGCGGCAGGCAAGACCTGGAACATCCACATAGTGACCAAGAGGATAAACTCAGACCATGTCCACCAGTTCGTATCCCTGGGGCCCAGTCAGTCGCCGGGCTGGACAGTAAGTAGGTCGTTCCCAGAAAACGTGACGAAAACGTGGCTGGTTTATACCAATTTATATTGGTTTTTAGTGGCTTTTAGTGGTTTATAGTAATTGAAAAAAATCCCGGAGATAATTTCCTGGAAACGGTTTTGCCTTACTGATGGGCCTTTTGGGAAATGAGGCGGAAGTACGCTTTTTGTTTGATGAGAACAGATGGCGTAAAACCATGTGAAAATGAAAAAGCAATTGTAATGAGCGTTTCTAGCGATTTTCAAGGCTCAAAATCAGGGAAAATATCCCGAACGTGGCTAAAACGTGCCTATCGTTTGGTTTTTAACATTACGGTTGGTAACGGGTGATTTTTCTATTGCTTACATTCAATATTCAATTTGTAACGAGCTGTTCATTTTGATTCGGTTATTTTTTTAAATTCTGTTGGATAGAAGCCAAATTTTCCTTAACTTCTTTTGTGTAAGGGTGGTTTGGGGCAAGCTTGATTTCACATATGTGTAAGGCTTTTTCAAGACATATGATAGCCTTTTTATATTTACCCATGTATTTCCACGCGATCCCGAGGTTTTTCAAATCACGAGCAACTGATGGATGTAAATCCCCATATGTTCTTAAATCGCTATCCAGGGCTTTCTGTAGGTACTCATTGGCTTTTTTATATTCACCCAACAAATTCCAAGTATACCCAAGGTTGTTCCATTGTGTTGCCACATCAGGATGTGAATCACCATATGTTCTTAGATTGATATCTAAAGCTTTCTGATAGCATTGAATGGCTTTTTTAGAATCTCCTAAATTATTCCACGCAGCTCCAATGTTGTTCCAATCTATTGATACTGATGGATGTGAATCACCATATGTTTTTAAAATTACATCCAAGGATTTCTGATGGTATTCAATAGCTTTTTTGTATTCCCCGAATGAAAACCACGCACACCCAATGGAGTTCCAATCCCTTGCTACTGATGGATGTGAATCACCATAAGTTTTTAAATCGATAGCCAGAGACTTTTCGTAATTGGAAATAGCCTTTTTATATTCACCCAAAGATTTCCACGCACTCCCAATGGAGCGCCAATCCCTTGCTACTGTTTGGTGTGAATCACCATAGGCTTTTAGATGGCTGTGCAGAGCTTTCTCGTAGTAGGAGATAGCCTTTCCATAATCTTCCAACAAATGCCACACACTTCCGAGGTTGTTCCAAATAATTGCCACCTTCGGATGTGAATCACCATAGATTATTATATTGATATCCAGGGATTTCTGAAAGTAGTCAATGGCTTTTTGATACTTTCCTAAAGAAATCCATACTCCTGCAATATTGTTCCACCTTTCTGCCACTTTCGGATGTGAATCTCCATATGTTCTTAAATCGCTATCTAGGGCTTTCTGAAAGTAGTAAAAGGCTTTTTTAGAATCTTCCAAGAAATAAAACGCTTCTCCCATGTTGTTCCATATTTCCGCAACCTTTGGATGTGATTCCCCATAGGTTTTTAAACCGATATCCAGAGCTTTCTGGTAGTAATCAATTGCCTTTTTATATTTTCCCAACCAATTCAACGCAACTCCAATGTTGCTTAATGTTTCCGCCACCTTTGGATGTGATTCTCCATAGGTTTTTAAAACGATATCAAGAGCTTTCTGGTAGTATTCTATGGCTTTATGATGATCTCCCAATTCACCATAAGTGAATCCAATGATATTTAAGTATGTTGTATTATGAGGGGCTAAGTTTGCAGCTTCCAGGTAAACACCAAGGGCTTTTTTAAATTTTAAATCCAAAAAATAGGCGTTGCCAAGGTTATAATAATTTTCTGCCTGATTAACATTAACTTTTACAATTATCTTCTTGAATAGCTCTTGTGCTTTGATAAGATTCCCATCTTTCAATTCATTCAGTGCTGCCTGTCTTTCCTTAAAATCCCCTACCATTTCGTCTTTTAACTTTGTTTCCAAGTCATTAAATTTTTCAATGAATTGAGATAATAATCTATCTAGCTTATATTGGTTGGAATTTTCTAATTTTTTATAAAGTTGTTTGAACTTTTCGTCAAATATACGCTCGATATTTATTTTTGATATATTCTCTCCCACTCCCTCATTTCGCAAAATAATCTGTACTAAATTTTTATCCGGGTTCCTCCTAATAGCCACATACAATTTTTCTTTGTTTACTACTTCAAGCCCCTTTTTATAAACGATTAATTTCACCATATCACCATATTTTTTACCTGAAAACTTTAACTCAAAAATTCCAGAGCTATCGGTTACGTCGTGGCTTGAACCGGAAGCAGCTCTAACATTTACCCCCTGTATAGGCTTCCCGGTATTTTGAAATGTGATATACCCTTTTAATTTGACACCTTGTGAAAGACAATAATAGGATATAAAATAAAGAATTACAAAAAAGAGCGATATTTTTTGCATAATCTTTTTCTCCTTATCTCTTTTTTAAAGAAAATCTATTATCTACCTTAATTCCTGGATAGACATCTGTGGTAAAAGTTTTATAGCCAACTTTTTGTATTGTCAAACGATGCTTTTCTTCCTGAATTTCCTTCGGAATTTCAATAATGAACCAACCCATTCTCATTTGTTTCTGTAGATATGTTTTTGATGGTTACCTTCGCCTTAACCACGAAATTGCCGTCATCATCTAAAACCGTACCGGAAACGCAACAGAGGCTGTTATCTCTTTCTATGATAAGGGTAGCATTGTTACCTTTTAATATGCAGTCAGTAGAAACTTTGCCATTAGTAAATTGCCAGCCTTTTGCTTCCAGTTCCACCTGGACACTTTTGCTTTGTAAGTACGGGGGAATAATTTTAAAGTCAACACTACCATTTTCGTTGATTTTTTTGGTCCTTATATCGCTTGCTAAACTGATCTTTATCAGACCATTGTTTTTAAGTACGGTTTTTCCACTTGAATCTTTTAAAAAGATCGTAAAATCGAATGGGTTGTTTTCCGGCAACAATTCAAACCCCAAAAATAGGATGAGGGCAAATGCAGCCACAGAGCCACCTAGCTTTAATGTACCACCCCATACTTTTCCTTCAAACCAAGCTTCGGCACCGCACACTTTGAATAACTGTACCACAGTCCCTAAAGCTAAAGGAATTAATAAAATGAAGTAGAGACGATCTATCATACCGTTTGTACCTAGTTCTTGTCCTTTGAAGAAAACGAGCATAATTAAGCCAACTAGTCCAATGGCAAAGAAAGTTAGGCTGATTTTTGTATAGATAAGCGCATTTAAAAGGCGCATCGGTAATGCTTTTTCGTTCTTTTTTTTCCTCCGTCTTTTCACTAAAACCTCACTTTCTAATTACAATGCCAATCATTTAAATTAAAGCATATCTGAAAAAAAAAAGCAAGAAAAAAAATAAAATCACAATATCTTTTTTGAAGTAGATATTTGACTTTGTGGCTTGTTCCCAGCACAAACCGCATTTTAATGGCAACAAAATACTTCAGATAATAACAGCATAACATCAGTAGACAAATTATTGAACTAATACATGAATTGTGGGAGGCTTTTAAATAATGGATAATTGAATCTTATCTACCACGTTTTGCAGGTACTCGAAAGCGGGGAAGGTGGAAAAGATCGAATCCAAACAGGGGTTCATGTGGAACTAGAGGAGAAGGGATTTAGGAGGCAAACAAAAAATCAGTAAAAAATCTAAATAGGTGGATCGACGATGTAGCCTTACATCGTCAATAATCCGAGCGAAAAATCGACGATGCAGCGTTACATCGTCAATAATCCAGGCGGCGCAACGACGATGCAGCGTTACATCATTGATAATCCACCCGACAGAATGACAAAAGTAACTCCAATCGTCAAAAATCCACCCGGAACAATGACAATCGGACGCCGGATTGTCAATAATCCAACCGGAAAAACGACAATCGGACGCCAGATTGTCAATAATCCGACCGGCGGAACGACGATCGGAGGTCCGATTGTCAATAATCCACCCCGCGGAATGACAAAAGTAACTCCGATCGTCAAAAATCCACCCGGCGGAATGATAATCGGACGCCGGATCGTCAATAATCCGACCGGCGGAACAACGATCGGAGGTCCGATTGCCATTGATCCGGTTGTGAGAACCATGAAACAGATTTATTCTGGCTCTCCCTTTTCTTCTTTCGGAGACCAATGAAATTAATTAAAAGTTTTTGCAGGGGGTCCAGGGTAGTTATTCTTGACTATCTCCTTTTTCCCTTACTTCTTACAGTGACAGTAAGGACATAGGCGTTGTGCTAAATTTTCAGAGGAAAAACTAAAGAAAGTTGACAAAAGGCAGACGATAGTTTATCATCTAAGTATGAAATATTTTAACTGGAGTACCGAAAAGAATGAGATTCTGAAGCGTGAACGAAACCTCTCTTTTGAAGAAATCACGTATTTGATTGAGTCCGGGCAAATTCTAAGCGTTGAAGAGAATCCGGCACGACCCGATCAAAAAATATATATCCTGGAAATAGACAACTATGCTGTTGTCGTACCATTTGTAGAAACAGAAAATGAAATTTTCCTCAAAACTGCATTTCCAAGCCGTAAGTATTCAAAACGCTTCGGTTTAAAGGAGGAAACATGAGCAGGTTTACCAAAAAAAGCTTTCAACCCCTGGATCAGGAAGAAAAAGACCTGATGGAATCCATTGAAAAAGAGGAGTGGCAGCCCGTCAAAAATCTTGACCAGGAAAAGAAAGCAGCTATTCAAACAGCACGGAATACACTGAAAAAAGATAAACGCATCAATCTTCGTCTTTCTCAAAAAGATTATCACCAAATTCAACTCAGGGCGATTGAAGAAGGAATTCCATACCAAACATTGATTGCCAGTATAGTTCATAAATATTTAAATGGATTACTGCTCCCCAAATATCATGAGGAAGACATAAAAAAGCACGATTCAGGGGTCAAGCAAAAAATCTAAACAGGCGGATCGACGATCTGAGGTCCGATTGCCATTGATCCAGTTGTGAGAACCAGGAAACAGATTTATTCTGCCCTTTCCTTTTCTACTTTCGGAGATCAATGAAATTAATTAAAAGTTTTTGCAGGGTTCAGGGGCACTTACAGTGCGTCACCGCCGGTGATTACCGGACCCCCATAACGGTGCTTATTGAACCCATTTTTTAGGTCTGGAAATGCCTGATATTTCATGATGCCTTTTTAATGGAAGGTAGAAATTAGCAACCCAAATGGATATTCACTTTGAGCCTGCAACCTGGGGGCTGTTTTTAACCACAAAATCCTGTCTCTGCGCTATACAGATATAGAAAATTTCATATTCTGTAGAAGTATCACACAATACAGTGTTAATCGTTAATATCGTAATTTTTGTTATGAAAAGTATGAACTATAGATGTAGAAGATTTGATCAGATTCAAACTGGCTGACAGTTGATAGTTATTTGGAATTGCGATAAATTGAACTCTTTTTTCGATGTCTATTCAATATCTCCTTAGAAGAAGTTGATTGGGATCTTTTGCGCCCTTTAGCGGATATATGATTATTTGTTTATCCGGGTATAACTTTTGTAATCGTTTTGTCCCCTCTTTGCCTCCCCTGTCGTTATCCAATGCAGAAATGATAGTTTTTACCCCTCTGAGTAAGGTTGGTTTGATATCGTTGCTGTTTCCCAGCAGGGCAAGGCCGGCAATGCCCTTTCCTTCCAATTCCTTGATACTTAAATAATCGATAATTCCTTCGGTCACAAATAGGGTTGTGGCCTGATTTCCACATAACATCTTATAATCCAACGTAAAAGCATGCTTATTTCCCAATACAAATTTCCTACTGCCACCGATTTCGTGGTTGTCAAGACAACATAATTTTGCTTCACTATTTCTGACCACAAAGCAGCAGTAGGATGCTTGCCCCTGGCCAGGTCTATTATTGAGTAGGAGTTTATCTTTCACCAGGTAATCGATAAGCTCCCGACCGATTCTCCGACGATTTAAATAAACTGTACTGGCAACAATGTCGTTCTTTTTTATTATGTTGTAGATTTTCTCCAGGTCATAGGATCTGGTGGCTGCCCGGACCCTGGCACATTGCCAGGGCTTAGACAGATGGGCTGCGTCTTCTAACTGCTCTGTGATGTAATGTAAGGCTTGAGATACGGACTCCAAATTTTCTTTTATCTGCACAAAATCTATCAAGCTTCCCCCGTAACCGCTAGAGAAGTCTTTGAATAGCCAGTGCCCAGCAACGCAACGTACGAAGAAACTGGGATTTCTTTCCCCTGTAAACACCGAATGGCTGCGGTAACTGTTGCCGTTACCGTTACCGTTACCCACTTTCTCAAAATCCATACCGTACCACAGATTCAATAGCTTGACCATATCCAGTCTTTTGATTTCTTCTGCTCCTTTCATTGTAAACTTTACCTCCTTGCCTTTATAGCTTTAACATTTAAATTTAACACTGATTCTTTATTCTTTGCTTTCTTCCTTTAGCAACTCCGGTGCACCGGGTCCCTGGGTGCGATAGCTCCGTCCATGCCTGATGTTTATCACACATGCATTATGCAGTAACCGGTCAACGATGGCACTGGTGATTGACGCATTGCCCAGCGTTTGTCCCCAATCATGAATGCTAATATTAGAAGTAATGACTATGGAAAGGCGGTGCTGACAGCGATTAACCAGGTCAAGGAACAGGCTGGCATATTCGGGTTTAATTCGAATATGCCTCACCTCGTCAATGATTAAAAGGTCAAGGCGTGCCATTTTATCCAACACTATCTCTGTAGTTTCGTCTGCTAACGAGGCGTAGAGCTGGTCGAGAAGTTGTTGGAAAGAGTAAAATTTAACCCGGTAGCCTTTCTGGCAGGCCCGTATGCCCAGGGCTGTGGCCAGATGAGTTTTACCTGTGCCGCTTTTGCCCAGGATTAGTACTGGCTGATTCTTGACAATAAAGCTCAACTCCGACAGGTCTTTCACTTGCGCTACATTCAGTTCCGGCTGAAAATTCCAGTCAAAGCATTCGAAGCTCATTGCTTTGTAAAGGCAGGCCTTTTTGATACGCCTTTCTACTGACCGGCAGTGCACTGCCTCAACCTGGTGCGAAACCAGACGCTGGAGAAAGCCCAGGTAACCCTGTTGCCCTTCCTGGGCAGCCAACAGCGCATCATCAAGTTCATCGATGATATCTTTGAGCCTAAGACGACGTAAATCTTCTTTTATTTGCTCTAACTGTAACGGTTCGGTTTTTATTATACCTCTTATTTTACTCTTACTCATGATTCTTTTTCACTCCTTCACTCCAAACGGTTAGCGGTTATTTTTAATTATTTCCCCACCATTCACTATTCACTATTCACTATTCACTATTCACTATTCACTATTCACTATTCACTATTCACTTTTCCTTTTCCTCAGTGGTTATTTCCGACAGCATCCGGTCAAACTCCTCAAGTTCGTGCTTTTCCACAGCACAGGCTTTGAGCCATGCTCTTACCGATTCCGGTATATTCTTATCAGAGAGCATTGGTATTGCCAGATACTTGCCTTTTTGTTTCAACCGTTTGCCGTGGATAATTCTTAATACCGCATCAGCACTATAGGCACCATATTGCCGGGCTGTGGCAAGAGCACCGCTTACCACATCCCCTCCATAACGATCAACCAGTCTGAGTATTCGCTGCAGATGATAGCCTGCTGCCCCTCTTTTCTCTTTCTTCAAACCTTCGTAATAGCTGTGAGCTATCTGGCCTAATCGTAAGAATGCCGTTTCAAGAAGGGATTTTTGATGGGTCATTTCACGGTATGTTTTTTCATGTTCAGCCAGTACCTGCCTTTGATATTTTCCCTTACAATAGGTATGACGGCAATCTAATCGGCCATCTATCCATATCTCCAGGTGGTCATCATACAGACGCACCAATACCTCTTTGCCAAATAGCCCTGGACTTACACTGTAATGGTTCGTATCCAAAGAAATGCAAAATTCACGAGAAACCACTCGTCTAACTTCCCTGTAATAATTATTCTTCAAAAAGTGAGGCAGCGCTTTGAGGAAAGATTGTTCTCTTTTTAGTCTATCCAGCGGGCGTTCTCGTAGGGTTCCGTGAATACGGAGGTTGGCCACATCCAGCCTCCACCTATCTCCACGACTATTGAGATCGTTCAGATTCTCGAATTCCCTACCTGCCAAGAAGTTGTTCTCGATATAATGAAAGGGACGTTCCACCATGCCATGCCGGTCTTTGGACCCGGGCCGTAAGATAATGATCTCGAAACCATAATCCCGGGCAAAGGCTTCGAATTGAGGATTAAGCCATACTTCTCCCTTTTTGTTATGAAACCCCACCGTGGTCATGTTGTCATAGGTCATTGTCTCAGGTACGGCTCCCAGCTCATTAAAAGCCCGTTTATGAAGGTCTATCACGCTTTCTATGGTCTCATCCACATAAAAATGCATATAGAGCCAGCGACTAAAGCAAAGCACGATAGAACCGGTGTGAACTGCCTGACATCTTTCCCCTATCATCACACGATGAACGCTCCAATCCATTTGACCCTCATGACCCGGTTGGTGCAGGATAGGCATGGTTAAGCCTCTTTTTTCGGTGGACGGATGGTGCTGATATAATCGTTTAATATGGTAGAACCACCCTGGTAGCCTAGCGCCTTGATCTCTTCGAATATACGTACACCATTGAGTTTTTTCTCCTCCACCAGGTAGCGAATTTTGGCTTTATAAGGGTCCAACTTACTGGCTCTGCCACACCTGGACACCACTTGACCACGACCTTTTTTGCTGCCTCTTACTTCTCTTCTGACCGCATTGCGGCTTACGCCTACTTCTTTGGCCGTCCTACGTATCGAACCGGTTTGCTTGTATACATCGCGAATTTTTTCTAAGGTCTTCTCATCCAAAAGACTCATTGATCACCTCCTAAATTATTGCCGATTCGTCCATTCCTATTTTTTTCTCACTTACACTTACATTTACATTTTCATTTACTTTTACATTTGCACTTATCGGTGACCCAGAACCGGATAACGCCTTTCTGGCCTCACTAAAGGCCTGCTGGCAATCATCTTCCACTTCCTCCAACTTTTTACAGAAATCTCCGTGTATCTTTTCATCCGATACATTTAGCCACTTTTGAGAGTGTTTTCCAAGGCTCCGGGCGACACGTCCCAATGATTCCAGCAGTGTAAACCATATTCTGGTACGACGGGGGAGTTTTTCATACTGCGAATCCGAATCTACATCAACTCCACCCTTACCGGCAACCCTGTAAATTTCCAATGCTTTTTTGGGCAATTTCATAAGGAATTCTTTGGTGTTCACATCATCTGCCTTGCACCATAGGTCAATTAGCCGGTTACATTCTTGTGGCTTCAAATTGTAACTCTGAATGAGTCTATCAAAATCTGCCTGAGTTTCACAGGGCAACCGCGCCAGTGATGCAGCGGACCCACCTGGCAGAAGACCCAACTTGATATCCTCAATTACCTGTTCACTGAGACTGCGAATAATTTGTAGACGACGGTTTACCCAGCTCTTATGCTTTCCCAGTATGCTGGCCACTTCCACCTGATTGAAGCCTTCTTTTTCCACCAATTCAAGAACCAACAAACACTCTTCGATAAAATTAAAATCGCTGGACTTGTTGAGTAAATACATATGCGCTTTGCCAATAGCTCTATCGCAATCCAAAACCATTGTGCTTAGGCCGTTCATTTTTAAAAGCTCTGCCGCCATATATCTCTTGAACCCATCTACCAAAATATAGACAGGGCCTTCGGCAACCACAATTACAGGTGTTATCTGGCCATAGTTTTCAAACGACAACTTCATCTCTTCAATACCCGGTTTCGAAGCACTTCGCAGACGCTTGAGACGGAGATCAAGCTTTGAAAGCGGCAGTTGAATAACAGGACTGTTATTATCTGTGGCTAACATCTTCATCATATACCTTATACCTATATACTTATATACCTATACGTGCAATATCAACGTCTCAACGTCTCAACGGAATTTGCCGCTGCCCACTACGGCGTTGGTAATAGTCCCGGCGGGGGAATTCTTCCACGATTTCGCCGAGACAACCGCAAATATGACATCGGCCCGTCTTACCCAACAACGGCTCATCCGAAATTGTATCACCATTCATACCAGTTGCTGGAATTGAAGAAGACGAAAAAGACATTTTACACCTTTTCCCCTCCTGTCTTGTAGTTTTATAGTCAACACTTTTTTTATTTTTTCCAAGAGCCTTATTGAGTCTTCTTTGCTTCACCCATTCTCGATGCCACTTTTTGCCTTCATCCGATTTTCGGTATTTCTTTTGGGCTTTATCGATATTGCGACGGTATCCTGCCGACTGGCATTGCTGACTACAATAAGCATGATTCTTATAGCATGAGCGGCAAATGAAAAAGAACCTCTTGCACCACTTACAACGCACAATTTTGACTAGCCCTTCCTTGCATCGCTTACACTTACAAGCGGAGGGGACCGACCGGCTTTGGCCCAGTCGATAGGCAAGTATTCGCAATTTTAGCGACTGTCGAGAAATGGAAGTGAATTTTGAAATTTTTCTACCTCCGGCCTTGCAATTAGCCGGAAAATAGTATAAAAAGTGTTCATTCAATTTAGGAGTTTCCGGCTATCTGCGAAACTCTTTTCTTTTGAAAGCCCGAAGTTTCCACTTCGGGCTTTCTTTCTTAAATAAGAATTGAACAGGAATTTTAAGGTAAAATCAAGTAGACAGAGGATAAAAAAATTCGCTTTAAAAATGAACTTTGGGGAAATGAGAAATCAACACGCAATGAAAAAAGCGGATTCAGTTAAAAAACGGTAGTACGGGTCCGGTAATCACCGGCGGTGACGGTTTTTTTAGTTTTTATGTCCATCCTGTAGATAAAAATAGGGAGGTAGTAGATCCGCACGGAGGGCAGAAGTTTTTTTCAGAGTGCCCGTGCGGTAGGAGAGTTCAATAGAGGTGTCCTTCGGACGATTTTAAAACGCCTTTTACCCTGGGGGGGGAATTCTAGGAACCAAATCTCAAATTACAAAAAAGATTCCAAAGGCTTTTTGAAGGATTTCTTTGATTTTCAACTTTTCCTTAATTGAAAATTATCCGAAGTAAAAGCGATAATTACAAGTTATGCTGTATTCATACAAAAAGGACATTGGTTTACGATAGGACAATAGGAACCTTGATTTTTTATAATGCTTGCTATATAATGATTTTTATGGACTTTAAAATTCTCATAGATCAACTGCTAAACGTTAATGATGCCGAAATTAGAGAACTTGCTGCAATTAGGCTTGGCAAAATAAGCGACCCAAAGGCAGTGGAGTGTCTTTTTAAAGCTTTGAATGATATTGATAAGGATGTTCGGAGGGCTGCCGAAAAGGCACTCGCTAAAATATGTGCCCCAGATATCGTCAGGCTTTATCTTCAAGCGTTTAGTGATGAAGCAAATGAGAGGAGTGCTGCTTTAAAATTGCTCCGTAAAATGGGCCTTCCATTTGTTCTGGCGGGTTTTGTTCATGACTCTTTAAAGGGTAATCGCTACGATATGGAGGCATTACGTAAACATCGATACGCTATGGAGGCACTACGTAAACTAAGTGACCCAAGGGCAGTGAAGGAACTTCTAAAAGTGTTGTATGACAAGTCGTCTCCTAATGAATGTAAGGAAAAAGCCGTAGAGGTGCTTGGCGAAATAGGCGATTCAAAGGCAGTGGAGGGGCTTCTAAAAGTGTTGTATGACAAGTCGTCTTCTAATGAATGTAAGAGAAAAGCCGCAGAGGCGCTTGGAAAAATAGGCGATCCAAAGGCAGTGGAGGGGCTTCTGAAAGCGTTAAATGATGGGAAACTGAATGATGATGATGTAATTCGCATACAATGTACCAAATGTGGACGTAATTATGAGCTGCCAATCCATGCTCACTGTGTTACCAGTTTTGGTACTATTGCTGACTTCGGGTTTGTTTGGGGAGGTGAAGAAGCAAAAGCAAACTGGATTAGGAATGCTGCGCTGAGTGATAATCGCAATTCCCCTGATTTGGTTTCAGATGAAGGTCATGTGCCTTGGAATGAAAGGGAAAAATTTTTGGAGGAAGTAAAATGTATCAAACATCTTCTATCAGCAGGTCAAATTCGATGGTGGAAATGTTGGCATTGTAAAGAAGTGCAGAAATACAAACTGATCCCAATCCCAATAATATTAGTAACATTTCAAGGGAAAACACTTGAGGAGGCGAATGCGGTTGCCAGAGAGATAATGCCTAAAGATATAGATTTTTCGATAGTAACAAGTGATGATGTACAGTTAAAGACCATCTTGAAAAAGGGCGAAACTTCTACTATTGCAGTCAAAAATTGTTATTCGTTAATCCCTCCTAATGCTTTTGACATCAGTGAGGTTGAAATTAGTAAAATTGGTCAAACGGGTACATTCGACTTGCAAGAAGATTCGCAATTGAAGGCGTACGAAGCCTTGTCTATAAAGATGTCTACGTCTACAGGTAGGTTTATGGATAAATTATCTTGTAATGTCAGACCTAGAAAGGGATTTTTGGGATTCGGAAGAAGAAAGGGGACGTGGAGAGTTCATTGGTTTACTTATTTTGAGGCGAAAGCTACTTTTAAGATTCCTGCAACTGTTACAGTATCCACATAATTTTTGCCTGATAATCATAGGGCACTGTTCTTGATGTTCACAAAGTCACAAAGAGACCATGTATTAACGATATCAACAAATTACTTCACATAACAGAAAACAAAATGTCATAGGGCAAAGGAATAAACTTATGTATAAATTGTGGGCGGTTCTGAAATGAGCGATAATAGAACCTTATACATCGTTCTTCGGGCACAGCGCTAATCATTTCCGTCTCTCTGCTTAAAGGGCACCGCTTTCCCCTCTCTTCCTTTTTTCCTTTAGCCGCCGCTGTTTTCTTTAGTCTAAGTTTAAGCTTAAGCCGGTCCTGGCCAGGGCAGAGAAATAAGATTAAGATATGGCCATGACCGGCTCCCGGTGGTCGCTTTTTATTTTACACCGGGTGCCGGTGATGGCCATTAGATAAAAGCTAAAGATTGCCCTGGACAGGTCCGGGTAAGAAGCAAAAGAAAAAGGTAATTTAGTTTTGGGGGGGTGGGGAGTAGTTAAAGATCAAAAATTTTCTTTCTCCTTCTCCCCCTTGAAGAATGCTCCTTACCTAACGATCAAATGATCAA
>WVZO01000241.1:9366-10378 GCA_011772425.1 Candidatus Aminicenantota bacterium | reverse complement strand
GTGATATCTTCAGTAAGATAATATTCTCCGCAATTATTACAAACATCAGCGGGTACTTTTTTAAAAATAATTGCAATATCATCCCGTTGAAGAGTCACGTTGACCATCCCAGGGCTGGTTTCACCATTTTTACAAATAACGCATTCCATTTTTATCACCTTTCACCTTTTCTTCTTTTTTTAAAGTCTTCAGTCCAAAGTTGGGGATCCGGGAGATAAGTAGTAATAATATGGCGGGTTTCATTTTCTGCGTCATGGGAAAGAACTACATGCAATGGCCGGTCTTTGGGAAATCCCAGCATTAATTTACTGGGATAAGGTGTATCATCGGGATATTCTTTGATAATCTCACCACTATCGATAACATTACGGACTTCATCTTTCGATATTTGACGTTTAAACATCTGATTCACAGCATGTCCACTATACTTTACATGTTTGAATTTAGACTTCATAGAACGTCCTCACTCACCGACGGATCCATTTTATCTTTGATAAATTTTACTAGAAAACAAAAGTTAAAGCAATCCTTTATTGGTAATGATTTTAAAAAAAGGGAAAGGGGCGGAGCCAGGTCGAGCTTTAGGTGGTAAGCAAGTATGTCAAGGCCGCCGGTATCGATAAAGAGAGGTGCTGTCACCTGTCCGGCCACAGCATGGCCACGCTCATGCTTGAGGGCGGGGCTGATATCCGTTATATCCAGCAGATGCTGGCTCAGGGTGAATCTTGCCTGTTCCACCCAAGTGGCTTTTGTTTCAGGCGCAGTCTTGAAACAAACGTAGATTTCTCAACCTCCTAACCTCTCAACATCTCAACATCTGAGTTTTTAAGCTTCGAAGAAGCTTAACTGTTAACGTGGTATCATTGACTGATTGGATGAGACGAAATATAATGCCTCAAGCCCCAATAAGGCAAGCTAAAGCCAAAATATTGCCTAAATTCCGTGAAAGTCAGCATAGAATTTCCAAAACCCACCCTGGTTTTTTCGTTTTCTACCGGAGATAAGAAAGGAG
>WVZO01000241.1:4824-9355 GCA_011772425.1 Candidatus Aminicenantota bacterium | reverse complement strand
TTCTTTAGTCTAAGCCTAAGCTCTACCGCTATCCTGGTGCTGGCCAGGGCAGAGAATGAAAATGAAAAGATGAAAATGAAAAGGGGACAGTCAAGAATGCCAGAATGCCACTGTGGCAAAATTAGAATGACTGAATCGTGATTACTTTTTATAAAGAAACCTGGAGATAAAAGCTCTGCCGCCCCAATCGTGGTAATCGATAAGCTCATTTTTTAAAGGAAAGTCATCGGAAAGTGTCTTACCGGTGAGATAAATATTATTCCCGATAACAGCCATACCCTGTCCCCAATCTTCTGCCCTCATATGAGTCCATATACTCTGGCTGCCTCCGAAATAAGTGGAAAGCTTCGGTTGTTTTCCCGTGGAATCGAGTCCCACGATAAAAGCATCTACGTCTCCGCCCAGGGATTTCCCGATTGCGCCGCGCAAAGGAAAATCGCTGCTGGTAGTAAAACCGGTTATAAACACATCGCCTTCCGGGTCGATACACATATCGCTGCTGCGATCTTCCCCTGATCCTCCCAGGAAAGTCGAGTAAACCAGGTTGTAGTTTTCCTGGTCGATTTTTAAGACGAAACAGTCCCTATCGCCATTATGGGTGGCGTCAAACGCATTTTTCACCGGGAAATCCCCCGAAGTAGTGCTGCCGGTTAAGTAAATAGCCCGGGCATCCGCGTATATTTTACTGCCTGATTCATCACCCCTGCCCCCAAGATAAGTTGAGAATTCAAGTGTGGACTCATCCGGGTTTATTTTGGCGGCAAAAGCGTCAAGACCCCCGGAAAAAGTTTTAAAAATCGGATTTTTAAGCGGGAAAACAGGGCCTGAGGTATACCCGGTGGTCAGCACGTTACCCTCCGGATCGACGGCAATGCTGGAAATGTAACGGGCAGAACTCAATCGATATCGAAATAACAGGTTTTCTCCATCCGGTGAAATTTTTAAAACATAATTGGTCCGCCGCGTACACAGGTATATATTCCCGTCCCGGTCCAGGTTAACCCCGGATACAGGGCCCTCCGTGATATAATAGGAGAAATTAAAATCCGAGCCATCGTTCTTTATACTGGTAATATATCCGATATATTTATACGGCTGGTAGGTTGGGGGGGTAAATGGCTGAATGCAAGTTGTTTTTTAAGGGAAAATTATCCGAATCCGTACCGCCCACCACGATTATGTTTCCTTGATTATCCAGTATCATATCGAAACAATGATCATACCCGTTACCTCCTAAATATGTGGAAAAAACGATCGACTGGCCGTCGGGAGAAAACCGGGTGATAAATGCCATGCTTCCACCCGACTTATTTGCGATCAGTGGATTTTTCAAGGGAAAATCCGTACAATGGGTATCGCCGGCGATATAGATATAACCTTCCCGGTCCACGGCGACCGCTTTTCCTTCGGTCAAACCGTCGGTTCCTCCCCAATATGTTGAGTAAGAAAGGGTAAGTAAGGGAAAATCGTCGTTCATATTATCATGGTCGTTGTTAAACTTACATCCTGTTCCAGCCAGGATAGCAATAAAGACAAAGATCGCCAATGATCTTGATTTTTTTGTCATATTCACCTCTTTAATCATCATTAACGATTGAAGTTTATGTATAGCATAACAGGGGAAAAAAATCAAGAATCGAAAGGATCGAAGGTGCCAGGTTAATTTATTCTTAAAAGAAATCGTTTTGAAGATGTACGGAACCAATAAATAAGAGGCAAAATGTATTTGAGAATAATCCTAATCTATATACCCCAGGGATTTTAATCTCTCCAGATCCTCTTTAGAAAGCACGGCCTCTCTCAGACGGAGATTTCGATTCAATTTTATATACTTTTTTACCTGCTCAACCTTTCCCAACAGGACTTGCTTCATATCCCTGGCTGATATGAGTAATTTGTAAAAGATGCTGGTGGTTTCAAAGGGATCTTTGTTTATATCATAAGCTTCAAAGCTATTTGATTTAAGGTTATAGATCACTTTGATCGAACCATTTAAAATTGCATACCTGATGGGTTTTACTTTCATATGATATCTCCTGTCCTTTCGCCTGAAATGGACAGTACCGCCGTAGGTTTCCAGTAAAATTTCCCGGTTTAATTTGCTGCCCTCTCTATTAAAAAGATTAATGCCATCCATTGGAAAAGAACCCGGCAGGTTTAAGGCTGAAAAAATAGTTGGTCCGATATCCAGGATAGATGCGTTTTCACGACGAACAGTATTTTTTAAACGATTACCGGGAAGTTTGATGATCAGCGGCACATGAAGCGTGGAGTTGTACAATTTTCGCCCATGCCGCGAATAATTGTGCTCCCCAAAACTCTCCCCGTGGTCCCCGACAAATACAATTAATGAATTCCGGTACAGCTCCAGTTGTCTGATTTTCTCAATGAGTCTACCAATATAATAATCCGTATAGGCAATTTCAGAGTCGTATTTTTTTATTTTCTTCATCTTCGTTTTCGGTGGATAGGTGGATGGGGGCACCTGGCTGTAATCAAACGTAAATTTTTCATGTAAAATATACGGGGCATGCGGTTCCGTATAAAGCACCCAGAGAAAAAACCGGCATTTCCGGTTTTTTTTCAACCAGGCAATCGCCTTTTGAGTCACTTCCGGTGCCTCTCCTTCCGAGTTCATGATACCCAGCCACCGCTTTTTGGTAAATACTTGATAATAGGCATCAAAATCCTTGTTAAACCCGCACAGTTTCTTGCGCAGCGGCCAGTTGGAAACAAAGGCGGCCGTGCGATATCCCAACCGTTTCAAATAATAAGGCAGCGTCTTGACTTTGCGGTAAAGGGAAAGACCATTCCGCTTGGCGCCATGTTTAAACGGAGGCAAAGAGGTCAGCATGGTGCCAAAGGAGGGAGTGGTTAACGGCGTCAGCGTATAACAATTGGTAAACAACACCCCATCACGGGCGAACGCATCAACAGCCGGAGATGTCTGCAGCGGATAACCATAACAGCTCAAATGATCCGCCCGTAACGTGTCCACCGAGATAATGATAATATTCCTTAACTCCGGTCTGGCATCCCCAACAAAACCAAACAAGATTATCAATATCAATAAAAAAACAAAACGTTTTATTAACCTAATATTACTCATCACTCCGAATCTCCCTCTTTGCATATTGAAGCGCGATTTATGTTTAATCGTATCTTCATTTTAAAGCCTCACTGATTATTAAATCACAAATACCAGACTTGTAGATATTATACCAATAAAGATTTCATAGATCAAATATTTTGCAACAGAAAATTTTATAAGAGAAATTTCAGTAATTAAGATATTTGAAAATTCTCTTCCTTTTTGCTATTATAAACACGCCAAAATAAGGAAAGTGAATCATGACAACAGCAGAACAATTGATCAACGCAGCCAGGGAGTTGAGAAATGCAGCCAAAGAAATGAGCTTTTCCCATCCCGTGGCTTTTGTTTACAATCCCCTGGAATATGCCTGGAAAAGCCATTCGTTGTACCTGGAACGTTTTGGTGATTCCCGGAAAATGGTTATTTTCCTGGGCATGAACCCGGGACCCTGGGGCATGGTCCAAACCGGTGTCCCCTTCGGAGAAATCGATGCCGTCAAAAACTGGCTGGGAATCGAAGCACCAGTGGAAAAACCAGCCGCCCAGCACCCCAAACGGCCGGTTACCGGTTTCCAATGCCAGCGCTCGGAAGTCAGCGGCAAACGACTGTGGGGACTCTTTAAAGAACGGTTCGCTCACCCGGAAAATTTTTTTTACGACCACTTTGTGGCCAATTATTGCCCCCTGGCATTTATCGAAGAAAGTGGCCGCAACCGCACACCGGATAAATTAAAGCCTAATGAACGCCGGCTGCTTTTCCAGGTTTGCGATCTTCACCTGGCACAAGTCATTCAAACCCTGGAACCGGAATGGGTCATCGGTGTAGGCCGGTTTACCCACCAGTGCATCCTCCGCGTCCTGGAAAATGCAGACACAAGCACGCATTTACATACAAAAGTGCAAGCTGCTTCCATCCTTCATCCCAGCCCTGCCAGCCCGGCAGCCAACCGCGATTGGGCAGGAACCGTCACCCAACAATTAATCAATCTGAAAATCTGGAGTTAATCAACTACTTAATGAAAAATCTAATGCCAACGGAGGCATTGATATCAAAATCTGTTTCCGGGGTTATATCAAGCACGGGTACGATTTCAAAGAAAATATCAAGGGGCTGTTTTCTGAATAGGTAACATACTCCCACAGGAATGCGCACCCCGACCCGGGTTTCCTCTTCAAATTTTACCCTGCCGCCGATGCCAAAATAAAGCGGTAATTTTCCACGCTTTACTTTGAATACCCGGTAATTGTGGAAAAGGTAATCCATATGAAGATGAAATTTTCCTTCTCCTTTAAAAGACCAGGCTGCAGCCGCATCGATAGCTGTGGTCCTGCTGCTCCAGAACTTCAAACTTAAACCCGTGGGTTCACCAAGAATAACGCCAATTCCCCATCCGCTGCTGCCTTCAACAGCAGTAGGGCCAGCCAACAAAAATATTCC
>WVZO01000241.1:0-4757 GCA_011772425.1 Candidatus Aminicenantota bacterium | reverse complement strand
AGGGCGTGGACGCCGTCCACTTTGCAAAACACACTGGATTCGTCGACTTCATCGATGGATGCTTCAACACCCAGTCGGGATGTCAACGATAAAAATTGGGAGGGACTTACAGTGGTTGCTGTAAAGCCATCTTTGCAGACAATCACCCCGTCCCGGGTTTTTTCTTCATCGATTTCTCCCAAAAGCCCGGCATCCGCCTGCATATAGAACCATTCCAATCGATGTTCCCAGAATTTATCCGAGTAACTGGAAAACAAAACTATGCCGCCGCGTTTGGTTACGCGAAGGCTCTCTTTTACCAGCTCTTCCTGGTCCACATGAAAGGCAGAAATCCCGTTTTGAATACAAATCACCACATCAAAGGTGTTTGGCTTAAAACAAAGTTGAACCGCATCCGCCCCTACCAATAAACAATTAGGAATCCCCCGGATTGTTTCTTTTGCCATCATCAGGCTGGCATAAGAATGATCTATTCCTACAACCTTTGCTGCTTTTTCAGCCAAATCCGGCATAACCCGGCCAAACCCACAGCCCAGGTCCAACACCTTATCATTGGGGCCTATTTTTTCCAATACGTAAGAAATCTCAGCGGCAACATATTGTTTCACCCGCGGGGAAGCGATTTCATAGCATTTCTTTAAGTTCTCCGCAGCCAGTTTCTCTCGATAATAACCAATACTCATATGATTATTCCTTTTTACTTTTCCTGCCTTGTCGGGACAATCTAAATATATATAAATTATAGCACGAACCATTTAAAAATCACAAGCCAACATATTGATTTGCCGCTGTTATATTTTTATTACAATTAAATTAAAAAAATATTACAACTTTCAAAATACCTTGTGGTACAATTTATCCTGGAGGTAAAAATGAAAAAAGTTTACTTACTCCCGGTATTACTGGTTTTCGCATGTCTTGTTTTTGCAGAAAAGGCGGCCGTATTCCCGAGTTATTCCACCCCTGCCCAAATCGCAGTGGATGACCATCATATCTATATCGTTGAAGAAGCAACCATATCAGTGCATTCGCTAAAGGATTTCAAACTGGAGAAAAAGTTCGGAAGGATGGGAGAAGGACCGCAAGAATTCAAAAGTAAACCCTCTATTAACGTTCAATCGGATGTTATCCTGGTCAACAGCGCGGCACGGGTTTCATTCTTCAGCAAAGACGGGATATTTTTAAAAGAGGTGAATCATATCGTATCCGGACGCCAATTTGTGCCCCTGGGAAAACAATTTATAGGGTACAATTTAATGATGGGAAAAAATGGGAAACGGTATTCTACGGTCAATTTCTATGATTCAAAATTCCGTAAGATTAAAGAAGTTTGTAGAAAAGAATCGATTGTGCAGTCGGGTAAAGGGTGGAAACTTTTCTCAAAAACGTATCTCAAGTTTCTGACCTGCGATAACAAAATATTTACCGCCGGGGATATAGACTTTATAATCGATGTCTTTGATGCCAACGGAGAAAAATTGTTTTCCATCAACCAGGCATATGAACGCATTAAATTCTCCGCGGAGCATGCCAAAAAGGTCCTTGACTATTATAAATTCAGACCGTCAACCAGACCCGATTACGAGTGGTGGAAAAAAAATATCCATTTTCCCGACCGCTTTCCTGCCATCCGAAGTTTTATTGCCGATCACGATACCCATACCATCTACGTCAGGACCTATAAACAGGTAGAAAAGAAATCGGAATTTTTTGTATTTGCTGCCGATGGAAAGCATATAAAGACCGTTCTCCTCCCCATTGCTCAAAGCGCGGCAGCGCTTTCCTATCCTTACATGAGAGATTCTGCTCCATATTATATTAAAAATGCAAAACTCTATCAATTAATCCTGGACGAAAATACAGAAACATACGAACTGCATGTGACCGGGATAAATGAATAACCCGAAGGACACAAAGGAACACGAAAAAAAAAGATATAGAATTCAGCTTTTGGGCTTAAGCATACTGATAACTAGGGCACTCACCCAGTACACATGGGATGTTTCATCATCCTCCCTGATAAAAAAAAGATACTTGCCATCAGGGGAGACAACAGGAAACGCCTCTATATCCTTTGAATTAATTTTTTCTCCCATGTTTATGGGTGTTGTCCAGGTCCCATCTTTCTTTTGGAAAACGACATACAGGTCTGTAGCACCCAGTCCACCGGGCCGGTCAGATGTAAATACCAGGTAACCCTGGTCCGAAGAAATATAAGGACCAAAATCCAGGTATTCCGTATTGATTGATTCACCGAGGTTTTCAGGTTTGGTAAACTGGTCGTTCTCCCATTTTGACCGATAAATGTCAAGCCCACCTTTGCCCTCTACACGCCGTGAGCCAAAATATAATGTCCCGTCTTTACTTAGAGATACCTGGTCCCCCACGGCACCCTCATTTATGATAGTATCAAGGGGTTGGGGTTCAGCCCAACCGGTTTCACCACGTTCAACCACCCAGATGAGTGATTCTCCCGGTCTTCCCTCTTTCTTCAACGGCCGGCGCGAAGCGAAATAGAGTTTCTTGCCGTCATAAGAAAAGGCAGGATTCACGTCCCGGTTTTCTTCTGAGGAAAAAGGGGCGTTTTCCGGTAATGTCCACTTATCGTCTTCCAGTTTCATAAATAAAATAACACCGCGAGTTCCTTTCTTAAAAAGCAGGGACCAGTAAACTTCTTTTCCATCCGGCGAAAACACCACGGGGCTGTGTACTTCAAAAAGTGAGGATACAATACCTTCGGCAAAACGTTCGGCTTTGGCTCCCGGTCTGCGCTGGCCCAGGTATTTGCCTTTAATAACAGGTTCATCTGCCAATGTGAACAACGTAAACGCCAAAAAAACAAAAAAAGCCAGGAATCCGATAACATTCTTTTTACCTCCAATCACAGCTTGCCTCCTTTTCCATATGCATTTTCCATACTAGGTTATACCCCAATTTAAAAAAGAATTCAAGTGCAACCCGGATTCTTCGCTTGACTTTTGTCTGCCTTTCTATATAATCTTCATATCTATTCCGGTTGCAGGTAAAGATGAGGTGTGCCCATGCGTTTAAAAAAGAAAACAACGTTTTTATTTTTACCGGGGGTTATGCTGTTCTTGCTGGTCATATTCCTGGGGAACTGCAAGATAAAATCTGACGGTACAGTGAAAGTATTTTCCATATCCCCTGGAAATGTCTTATCGAATATGCCTTTTACTTTAATGGTTGAAGGCACTGGCTTTAAAAGCGGTTCTTCAGTTATCGTATTCAACAATATCGAAATGGAAACCCGCTTTGTGAATTCCAATGTGCTGACATGCGGGGTAGAGGCCCGGGATACGGCTTTATCTCCTGCAAGCAGCACCGTCATTGTGCCCGTATATGTAAAAAACAACACATCATCAACCCCGGAAAAATCAAATGAGTTTCAATTAACCATAAACCACCGGCCTGGATTTAATGAACCCGTGAGTATCTATAATGGTTCTTCTCATGGTTACCAGGACAGCACAGTCAAAATAATCGTTAATGAACATCCCCGTTTGTATGTGACCTGGAGAGAAGGACAATACAGCTCTTATGACAGCGGGTATCCCATGAAGCTTAGTATATCCGAAGACAGCGGTCAAACCTGGGGGGAAGCCAAAGAAATCCCTGTACTTGGTTTATTCTTTGCCAGAGATGAGAAACTCTATGGCCTGGGTGAATCAAATGGTATAATCACCTTCTATAAATCCAGCGATCTGGGGGATTCCTGGGCATCAACGGATGTGGTTTTACCGGACCCGAACAATAGTTTTAACGGTTATGTTGCCGTCCTGGATGGCGAAAGCGCGGATAACCTTATCCTGGTTCATGGCAAAACAGATGATGCCGGTTATATAACGTTATCCACGCTCCAGTCTCCCGATTACGGTGAAACCTGGGAGATTATAAGCGAAAATATTTTTTTAACCTATTATTTCAATTATAAACTTGATTGGCTCCTTTTGAACAATAATCGTGCCGTATGTGTCGGATATTATTTTCAATATGGAAGATATCCGATGAATCGATGTTTTATATCCAAAGACGGCGGAGTAACGTATGAGGACGTTGACTTCGGGTTCGATTGGTTTCATACCGGTATTCTCACGGATCAGGGAACACTGTATGTCCTTTATAATAATATGTATCTTCCATATATGTACAAATTGACGTTTTACAAAGGTTCGGAATTCGGGAATACGACTTTAATGAGATTTGAAATTCAAGACCATTACAGCGCCGCAGATATGGTAATGGATGCGTATGGGAATTTATATATTGCCTGGGACAACAAAATGATACGCTCGATCGATGACGGCGAAAACTGGACGGAAACCGCATTTTTCAGCAGCCTGGAAAATGCTTACAGTCCATCTCTTGCCATGGATAACCATTCGGTTATCTATGTTTGTTGGTGTGAAGATAACACGATCTATTTTACCACCGTCAAACACCAGTAAATTATTTACCTGGCAATCTATTCTTCTGTGCCTCCGGCGGCCAAAGGGGGCTCTTTTGAAAAACCCCACTGCGTGGGGTAGCATTTGCAGTGCCAGGACGGCGTACGAGGTTTCAAACGATGTATCGTCTCCATGGGTATTCCTTAATACCGCACTGTAAGTGTCCCTTTGGAATCCCCCGCAAAACTTTTGTAAAAGCCCCTTCGGGCTGGTATAGAACGCCTGTCGGCGCTAAACTCTTTTTTCTAAACAAAAATTTTTGCGGGGTCCAGGGGCGGTTTTTATAAAAAG
>WVZO01000152.1 GCA_011772425.1 Candidatus Aminicenantota bacterium | reverse complement strand
ACTATGCATCTCAAACCGAACCAATGGGGCGTTTTGAAAAAGAACTGGATTTAAAAGATGTGGGACTTAGTCTTTTCCTGGTGGTCAATAGGAACAAAGAAATTATCCATCTCAGGGGATACCAGCACGTGAGCAAACAATCGTTAACGTTCGATTTAATGAAAGAAAAAAAAGGTTCCTTATGGGAGTACCTATCAAGAACGTTTAGTAAACGGAATTCTGACAGTGGTATTGTACTCTCGGAATATGGGCCGATAATCATGGTATCCTGTCCCATTCTTCGCAGTGATAACTCCGGTCCTCAAAATGGGCGGCTGTTAATCGGCCGCATCATTGATAAAACATTTGAAGAACGGATTAAACGAACAATCCGGGCAGATGTCCGTTTGTTAAATGTCAACCGTACAGGAAAAAAAAGGCGGGCACTGCCAATAAACACAGATGATAAAAAGGAAAACAAGCAAATACTGGTAGAAGAAAGCACCCATTGTATGGTTATCCAGTACCCGGTCAAAGATGTTGAAGGCCGACATATTTTCACTATTAAGGTAGCCGCCCGAAAACAGGTTTTCGAAATATTGGACGAAGCTGCCCGTCTATTTTTCTTGTTGATGATCACTGGTTTCATTTTATTGGGTGTTATTTTCTACTTAATAATGAATCGCCTGGTGGTGCGTCGAGTGAAGCGGATTTCTACTACTACGGAGAATATTATTTCCTTTGACGATCTTTCCCTGCGGATACCAGCGTCTTACCGGGATGAAATCACTCTGCTGGGCCAGAATATCAATCGCATGCTGGAACGCTTGCAAACAGAAAAAATTAAAAAGCAAGAAGTGGAACGTATGGCAATGTTGAATGAGAAGTTGATATTCCTGGGGCGCGTGACAGCTAATATTACCCATGAAATCAACAATCCCCTGTTTGCCATTGAAAACTCTCTCCAGCTTATCAAGAAATACCTGCCCACGGATAATCAAACGCTGAATGAAGTGGTCCAGGTGGTAGAGAAGGAAATCAAACGAGTCAAACTTATCACCCAAAATATGCATAAATTTGCCATACCATGTATGGAGACATTTACACCATCAGATATTACCACCATCATGGAGGGAGCTGTTAATGTACTCAAATGGAGTAACCAGATAAAAGACACCACCATCGAATACATGAAATCCGGCCATTCCTTTCCCCTGTATTGCCACCAGGAAGCCATTCAGCAAGTGTTTATGAATATCATTTTAAATGCTATTGAAGCCATGGAAGGAACAGGCAAATTAGTGATTGATGTATTTAAAAAAAATGGAGAATACCAGGTGGATTTTATCGACAATGGCCCCGGGTTCAGCGATGCTATCAAAGCAGAAATGTTTAAACCCTTCAGGTCCACAAAACCAGGGAAAGGTTCAGGTTTGGGATTAAACATCTCTTATCACATTATTACCAATCATGGAGGAACCATAAGCCTGGATGAGACCTACAAAGGGGGCGCCCACTTGATTGTTAACATTCCTGCTAAATACCGAAATACGAAAGGAAAAGGAGGTCCGAGTATTAATGGAAAATCCGTGCCTACTACTGGTCGATGATGACCAGGACGTACTGCAAACGTTTAAATTATGGCTGGAAGAAGAGGGTTATTTAGTATATACAGCCACCTCAAAAAAAGAAGCGTTAACGGTCCTGGAGGAATATCCCATTGCGGTGTGCCTGATCGACCTGAAAATGAAGGATGAAGACGGCCTGCAAATAAGCCGCGAACTTAAAAGGATAGATGATCTTCTCAAAATTATTATTATCACTGGCTATCCCACGTATGAAACAGCCATTGATGCCATGAAAATGGGATTTTTTGATTATATCTCCAAATCATCGGAAAGCCGTGAAATCCTGGAGCGAATCGAAAAAGCCGTAAACGCCCGTCAAAGCGACATCACTGTAAAAACCGGGGGGACTGAAGGCAGACAGAACATCATCCTGGTGTGCCACCATGCCATGATTAAAGAAGGATTTGAAAAATTCTGTCGAGATGAACCCACCTACAACCTCATGCATGCATACCATTCATTCGACTATATAAAAAACAGTGATTTTAATAACAAAGCATCACTGGTCCTGGTATGTGTCCCCTGCAATCAAAACCACCTGGAAAATCCAATAAAAGCATCTTCCCAACTCAAGTTCTACTTTCCTCATGCCAGGCTGGTAATGATTAACAGCCATTTTAGCGATGGAGAAAAAAAAGAACTGGTAAAACTGGGAGTCAAAGGTTTTTTGCCTAAAAACACCACAAAGGACAACATGAAAAAAGCCTTTGAGTCTGTGTTGAGAGGTCAGATGTGGGTGAGCCGGAAGGTGACTCAACAGCTGCTCTCCGAACTGCTAACCAAAACATCAGATATAAAATATAGAAACCCGGGGAACAAGTATCATCTGTCCAACAGGGAGGTTGAAATCTTACAGGCAATGGCATCGGGACTATCCAATGTTGAAATCGCCAACAAATTGTATATTAGTGAGAAAACAGTTAAAGCCCATATCTATCACATCTTTAAAAAGATGGAGGTCAAATCCAGGACCCAGGCAATAATGGAGGCTGTCAAAGCACATATTATCTAGCAAACGTTTGGAATGATGGAATAATGGAATGGTGGAATAATGGACAACCGCTCAACTTCTTATCTTCTTTGTGTCCTTCGTGTCCTTCGTGGTTAAAAAATTAGGGAGGTAAGCAAGAATCATGAAAATATTCATTCATTTTTTTCTTTTGGTGTTTTTTATACCGGGATTTCTTTCTCCATATCCGTTTGGGCTGGGGGCGCAGTCCCCCTCTGGGGTAAAAACAAAAATAGAAAATAGACGCATCCGGGATTACGGCATTAAAATCGGCATTCTTAAACCCGGACCCAATAATGCCATCACTGATGTAAAAGGTGTTAAAGTCGGTCATTACACCCTGGTAAAAGGAGAAAATATCCGAACCGGTGTCACCGCTGTTCTTCCCCACGGCGGCAATATTTTTCAAGAGAAAGTACCGGCTGCCATCTATATTGGCAATGGGTTTGGAAAACTGGCCGGCTTTACCCAGGTGGAGGAGTTAGGAGATATTGAAACCCCCATTATCCTTACCAACACCTTAAGCGTTCCCACTGCGGCAGATGCCCTGATTGATCATACACTTTCCTTTGCAGAAAATAAGGAGGTTCGTTCTGTCAACCCGGTGGTAGGTGAAACCAATGATGGTTGGCTTAATGATATTCAAGGCCGGCATATTAAAAAGGAGCATGTACTGGCAGCCATACAAAATGCTTCCGCCGGGGTGGTAGAAGAAGGAGCTGTGGGAGCAGGAACCGGTACCACTTGTTTTGGGTTTAAAGGAGGTATCGGCACGTCTTCCCGTGTATTACCCAAAAAATTGGGCGGTTATACCGTTGGTGTGCTGGTACAAACCAATTTTGGCGGCATCTTACGGATCAACGGTGCACCCGTGGGGATCGAGTTGAGGCACTACTATTTAAAGGAAATATTGGCATCGGAATCATCATCATCCCCTCCTGCTCCCGACGGCTCTTGTATGATCGTGGTCATGACCGATGCACCCCTGGAACCCCGAAACCTCAAGCGGCTGGCCAAACGTGCATCCCTGGGACTGGCCCGGACTGGCGGCATCATGAGAAACGGCAGTGGAGATTATGTCATCGCGGTTTCTACTGCTGAACATCTCCGCATCCCTTATAAATATGACTCCGCTTCGCCTTTCAAGCAAATGAAAGTACTGCGAAATGATGTCATGTCACCTCTTTTCCTGGCTGTGGTTGAAGCAGTAGAAGAAGCTGTTTTAAATTCATTATTCGCCGCATCTGCCGTCAAACCGGTAAAAACAATACATGGCGGGTTTATAAATCCATTTCCTGTCCAGGATGTTCTCAAGATTCTTAAAAAGTACAACAGGTTAAAAACAAAGGAGGAATCGATATGAAAACGGTTTTAGTTTTTCTACTAATTTCTCTTTTTATCTCCCCTGCCGTTGTGTTTTCGCAGCAGGAGAAGATCGTGGAAAAAGTCACCGTGGACTGGTGGGTCATTCCCGTATTTGCGGTGGACCAGGCTGGCAAATCCGTCACAGACTTGAAAGCAGCGGATATTGAATTAAAAGTAGACAATAAAAAAGTCGGGACCTTTGAATTGATTCGACGGAGTTTCACTGTATCCGTTTCAGAGCGTTCAGAAATTAAAGAACCTTCCGCACAAAAACAAGCAGTCAAACCTCCCAAACCCCCACCGCCCATCAAGCGAATTANNTCGCCCGGAAGATTGTCACCAATGCCGAAAAAAACACCCGGTTTTTTATTATGGTTATCGAACCCTTTTCCGGACTGATTTATGTGGGTGGACAAACCAATGATAAAGCAGCTTTGACCGATATCATCAATAAAAAAGTAAAAGGAAGACAAAACTCTCGGGTTCCCTCTGCCTCTGAGGTCATCGCATCAGACGGAGGCAAGATCTCAAAGTATGACCAGGAAGATCTTAGATTCCTCAGAGCCCGGGCCAGCAAATACTATAAACGTAAAAGTAAAAATTTCACTCAATCCTTTGAATCTCTCTATTACTCCCTCAACACCATCAAAGAGAATAAATTCGTCTACTTATTTACCGAAGGCATCTCCAATGCTGTCCAGGACACGGAAACCGGAGACCTCTCCCTGTATCAACGATATTTAACCCGCATGGCCGAATACCTGGGCAGAAGCGGGGCCGTTTTATTTATTATTAATCCGTTTGGCACCATAGACCCGGATATGTATGCAGCCTCAGGGGAGAATTCCCTGCGTTTCCTGAGCCAAAAGAGCGGGGGAAAATACCTGGAAGGCAAAGATGAAATGATCATCGAAAAAATTGAAAACCTTCACCAGGCCTATTATGAAATCTTTTTCCCCGCATCCCCCCAAACCGAAACCGGTACCGTGAAAATCTCTATCCAACCCAGACGAAAAGGCATTGATATCCATACACTGCAATTCGCAGAAAAACCCAAACATTACGCGCAAATGCAGTCGATACAACAGGAAGTGCTGGCTTTAAATCTCATCACCGGCAATCCCCTGTATGAATCCGGTTTATCCATTGAAAATGTAAAAATTGACAACGTTTCAAAGAAAAGAAGAAAGGTTACCTACCAGGTGGCTGTCCCGGCCCGGATGGTGAACCAACGCCTGGATTTGTATAAATTATGGTTGAGTAAAATAGGGCTGGAAGGAAAACAAACTGAATCCCGGGTTGAGAAAGAAACCATCCCCGCTGTACCCCGTAACCTGAAAATCATTTTTAAAAATGTATCTCCTGGTGATGAGACGTATTTTGTGTTGATTAATGCCGGACAGAAATCCGCACTGGTGCATGGGGTTGGGCCTGATGAAGGCCAGGTGTTCCAATTAAGTCCGCTCCGGGAGCCACAGGAAACCACAGAGTGGGCCAGCAAAGATGTGATGGAAAAAAAGCAGCAGGTGGAGAAACCCGGAGAAAGGCAGGAACTGGAACGGTTGTTAACGGGTGCGGCGGATTACTGTGAAAAACTGAAAGAGGCAGCCTTTCACTGTATCTGCAAGGAAAAAATCCTGGAAACCCAAAAACCGCTGACAACAAGCTCCTCGCTGCAAAGGGACACCGCCGTCAACCCCGGACATCCCCTATATATCAAGCCTAAAGGATGGGTGAGCAGACAGCAAATCAAAACTCCTGCAATAAAAAAGAATGTGTTTAACTACCGCTTAATTAAACTGGGAAAACAGGTCAAGGAAGAACGGGACCTGGTTATTGAAAAAGAGGGAGAAGAAGCAGGAAAACAGGGAAGCCCGGCCACCCACCAGGCATTAAAAGGCATCCGTTTTTTATCAAGTAAAGCCGTGTTTGGTCNNTTGAAGCCTTCCCTAAAGATGAGAAAGATTCACAGTATGTATATGGAAAACTGTGGATTGACATCGAGGATTTTTCAGTACTAAAGATAGAGGTCAATCCCAACTCTGTTGTGGGATATGATGGATTAAGGAAATTAGCCGATGAGTTAAACACGCGGCTTTTGTTGAGCCTGGAGACCGAGTTTTTTAAGTTTCGGGATGGTATACGTTTTCCTACTCGTATTCTTTTTGATGAAATGTATAAGGGTGGGCCTTTTATTACCAGTCGCCGGGGTTCGCGGGGTTGGAACCGGACAAAGACGATTACAACTTATACGGATTACATGTTTTTCAGTGTGGAAACGGATGTGATTTATAAGTAGTAAAAAGGTGCCCTTCGGGCAATTATAAAGCGCCTGGCGGCGCAAAACTGTTTTTCTTTTCTAAACAAAAAGTTTTGCAGGGGTCCAGGGGGTGGTTTTTCAAAAGAATCCCCTGGTCGCCGAAGGCACAGAAAAGTTCTGATAGAGTTTTATAGGAGTTCAGGATGGGCAGGTAGAAAGTTTTATAATTTTTTTTTCGATTTTCTGCCCATCCTGTAGATAAAAATACTGGACAGTATATCCGCACGGAGGGCAATAGGGTTTATCAGAGTGCCCGTGCGGTAGGAGAGATAAGTAGAGGCGTCCTTCGGACGGATTTAGAGAGCATTTTACCCCCTGCGAGGGAAATTCCAAGCAACAGGTACCAAATCCCAAAAAAAGATTCCAGNNTTGGAATTTGGTGCTTTCTTTTTCTTACTCTCTCAACGGGTTTTTATTCTGACCGCACTCCAAATTGGGCTTGTTATGATGCGCGTTTTCAGACTCGATTTCCCGCAAGACCCCCAAAGAGGGAAATTCGAAGCACGAAGAACGAAATCCGAAACAAAGGGGCGTCCTTCGGACATGTTTAAAACGCCTGCGGCGATTCCACCGCTAGCACAGGAGCATTGTTTTGGTCATTTGGATTTCGGTCATTCGGATTTTTATTGGCCGGCGACGCTATGCGCCCCGCCAGGGGCTTTCGAATTTCGATATTAGAATTTCGGATTTTCTTTACCTTCACCTATCACTTGCACTTGAAACCTGGTCCAACAAACAAGTCAAAGAACTCCAGGGAACCACCGGTTCTCCCGATTCAGTATGGATATAATATAATCATTTGCAAAGCAATTGTCAAGTAACCGGATGATGTAAAAGTGAACGATTGTTGAATAAAAAAGCTTTGACGTAAGATCAAAAAGCTGTGAATTAAGATCAAAAAGCTCTGACGTAAGATTAAAATAGCTTTGATGTCAGAGCAAAAATTCTGAACTCAGAGCAAAATAGCTTTGACCTCAGAGCAAAAAGATTTATTGTAAAAGCAAAAAGATTTAATATCGACTGAAAAAGAGTGGTAACCTGTTGAAAAAGCGTTTCGCCGGATACCGTTAATATACTGCGAGACGCTCTGTTAATAAGCGTTAGAGCCAGGCGATGACTATTCGCCAGCAGTTGAATCCGATATTTTCGGTGATGTTGCTGTCGAATCCGTGCAGCGATTTATTTTACTGACACCGAAACCTGCACCAAAACTTGCCTCTTTTCCCTTCGTTTTACTTTTGAATATATTTCTCCTAAAGCATGAGCTGCCAACCTACGGACATCAGAATTCTCATTATTTAGTGCATAGATAAGAAGTTCAACAGCTTTTCCTGATTTTATTTTTACTAAAGCTTCGACTGCTATCTGACGGACCCAACTATCTTCATCCTTTAAAGCCTGGATAAGCGGTTCAACTGCTTTTTCTGATTTTATTTCTCCTAAAGCTCCGGCTGCTGACTGACGAACCCGACGATTTTCATCCTTCAAAGCCTGGATAAGCGGTTCAATTGCTTTTTTTGATTTTATTGCTTCTAAAACTCTGGCTGCTTCCTCACGAACACCAGAGTTTTTATCTCTTAAAGCTTCAATAAGCGGCTCGAGTGCTTTTTCTGATTTTATTTCTCCTAAAGCTTCGACTGCCGCCGCCCGGACATGTGGAACTCCATCCTTTAGAGCCAGTATAAGGGGTTCAACAGCTTTTTCTGATTTTATTTCTCCTAAAGCTACGGCTGCCGCTGCCCAGACACGTGGAATTTCATCTTTAAGAGCCATGATAAGCGGTTCAACAGCTTTTTCTGATTTCATTTCTCCTAAAGCTACGGCTGCTGCCCAACGAACACAAAAATTTTTATCCTCTAAAGCCAGTATAAGGGGTTCGACTGCTTTTTCTGATTTTATTTTTTCTAAATACCCTCTACAGACATCGGGACATTCGAATACAACTCCACCAAATGTATTTTTCTGATTTTATTTTTCTTAAAGCCAGGGCTGCTTCCCAGCGGACACCAGGATTTTTATCTTTTAGGGCTTTATTAAGTGATTCTATAGCTCTTGATTTATTATTTTGAGAAACCCAGCGGTGCTCAGGTTGTTCCGATCTTTTGCTACAGAAGGATGGTCTTTGCCATAGGTTTTTATATCGCTTTGCAGGGCTTTCTCATAGTATTCAATCGCCTTTTTATATTTTACCAGACAATGCCAAGTCACACCAAGATTGTTCCAGTCTCTTGCCACTTTAGGATGGTCTTTGCCATAAGTTTTTAGATCGCTCTGTAGGGTTTTCTCAAAATATTCAATCGCCTTGTCATATTTTCCCAGAGAATGACAGGTATTTCCAAGGTTGTTCCAAATTGCGGCCACTTTAGGATGGTCTTTACCATAAGTTTTTAAATCGCTCTTTAGGGCTTTCTCATAGTATTCAATTGCCCTGTTA
>WVZO01000596.1 GCA_011772425.1 Candidatus Aminicenantota bacterium | reverse complement strand
TGAATATTCATATCCTTTATTACTATCAATCTTTTTTTCCCCGGGACTATTACTGCTTCCTATTCCCCGGCACTGAAAAAGAAGAATAAAAAGAAAATAAACCAAAAAATTAGAGATTAAAGGGATTTTTTTGGCTGCTGCTTTTTTCTCGGATATTCTCATTTTTCACCTCTTTGTTTTTCAGTGTAATTTTTTACCCTATTCACACTGTCCAAAAGCTTCGGGGTATATTTCAATACCTTTTTAAATATCTCATAAATTTCTTCAGGAATGTATTCATGAGCAATCTGATTTCTTACAATCCGAATTTTTACAAAATCATCCGCACTTTCGATTAATTCTTTCTTTTCAGCCCGATTGATTCTATCCCTGACTGTGCCCTCTGATTCCAGGTCAATTTTGTCAATCAGCCTGAAAACCTTTTGGATTAGTATATCGCTCAACCGGGCAAAGCGGCTGGTTAATGCCTCGAACCGCTCAAGTTCGTCGTAATCATATTGGACTTTTACGCCGGTTTTTTTACATTTTTGGTACGAATAATCTAAAATATCCGCGGCTTTTTCCATTAATTCAAGTTCCTCTTTCAAAAGCAGTAATATGTTTTTTGTATCCGTATCCTTATCCGTATCCGTATCCGAATTCATATCTGCATCTTTGTTTGAATTCTTATTGGCTTCATCTTCTGTCACAGCATTACCCCTTGTTTTAAAGCTAATTTTACGAATGGTTTTTCTAGATCCTTTGTAACCACAATATCTATTTTTTGTTCTTCCAGTTTTTCAAAAATGGCAGCTTTCAGGTCTATCTTATCAGATGGTTTGATTTTTTTTGAAATGATCAGCAGATCGATATCGCCGCCTTTTTGTGAATCATCCACCCTGGAGCCAAACAAATAAACGGATGCCGCGGGATCAATTGTGTAAACGCTTTGTTTAATCACGTCCACTTCGTATTCTGAGAGTCTCATATTTGCCTGTGCCTCCAGCCTGAAATATAACCTTTTTTTTATGTTGTGTCAATAACCCAATAGCTGATGTGATTTTTTATAACACATGCACCTGGCCCCTATTTATTAAGGATAGATAAATAGGCTTTCCATGGACCCACTGCGTCATGATATTGCTTTGCCATGGTCCTTACGATCTGGTCGATGTGTGACAGGTCATGTACAGCCCAGGTGGCGATCAATTGCCCTAACGTGACCGTACCAAGCGCCGGGTGCGTTCCTTTTAAATCATAGTGCCGGGGTTCAAGTTTTAACTCGTCCAGAGCCCGGAGATTTTCTTTTCGCAGCTTATCGAACGTCTCAAGAAGTTCACCCAGTGTTTTTCCTTTGCTTTTTTGGAAAAAAGCAAAACGGTCGAAAGGGGTGAAGGTTCGGGATTCACCATGTTCAAGGATTATTTTTATACGGGCAATCCAATCGGTTTCCTCACCATGAATAAGGTGACCTACCACATCATACGGGCTCCAGGTATCCGGTCCTTCATTGGTTAATATCCAGGGATCGGATAACCCCCCTATCAGTGCCCGTAATGTTCCGGGTGTTTGTTCCAATATTTCCACTGCATATTTAAGCTGAAAATCCATTTAATTCACCTCCAATTTATGTTTCTTGCTGATATATATTTTATCATATCGATCCTAAAACAAAAACATAAATTTTATTGGGCCAGAGTCAAATTAGAATTGCTGTTTTTTTTTGCCGGGGGAGTTGAAATCTATTCATATTTCATATAAAATTATTTTTTGATTTAAAGAACTAAAAATGGCATTTAAAATAAAAACGGAGGACAATTATGTCAAGAAAAGACAAATCCATGTATGATTCTTTACTATCAAAACTATTGCTCCTGGCTATAATTCTTTTTTTTGCCTTCCCGGGATGTAATGAAGTTGACACGCTGCATCAAGATTCAATTCAAGAAAATGACAGCGGTAACTATGAAGAAGCAATTAAATTGTTGAAAAAAATCTTGACAATTGACAAGGAGAATCCTCGTTATCTTAATAATCTGGGGTGGACACTTTTTAGAAATGATAACTTTGATGAAGCAATGGTTACGTTGCAAAAAGCAAAAACAACGTGCAAAAGCAAAACGTTAATGAAGGCGATTGAAACAAATCTCTTTATGGTTTCGACGTTTCAAAAAGGTAAAGAACTAATACAAGAAAAGAAATATGATGAAGCTGTGACGGAATTTGAGAAGGTGACCTCAAAATACAATACCAAAGAACTTGAATTGAAATACCTGGCGCTTTGCTATGAAGGCATGGGTAAATATGATGAAGCAAATGAAAGATGGGAAAAAATAGTAGAAATGTATGAGGGTACAGAGACCCCGAATAAATTCTATCTTCTGGCCACAGAAAAACTATCGATGAAGGAAAAAAGCTCTGACCCGGAATAATTGGTGGTTTAAAAAAATTAAAATTATTGCTAATTTTTACTGTCAAATAAATGACAACCTGACGGTGGTAAAATCCGGGGGAAAAACCTTCTAACATAGGTCTTTCCAGCTTTTCCACCTTTTGGAACAAAATTTGCTAAGAGTAGTGCTGGAGGTTTGTATTGGATATTGCTACATTCTTGGGAATATTAAGTGCCTTCGGTCTCCTGGCCGTTGCCATCGTATCACGAGGTGATTTCACTGTATTCTTTAATTTAAGTTCGCTCCTGATTGTTCTGGGAGGCACGTTTGGCGCTACCCTTATCAACTATCCCATGAAAGACATTATCCGGGTGCTGCGGGTGGTAAAAAATGCCTTTGTCCATAAAGAGATCGATTATATGAGCATTATCCCGGATTTAGTCAGGCATTCGCGGCTGGCACGAAAAGACGGTATCCTGGCCCTGGATAAGATACTCGATGAGATAGACGATCAATTTTATTACGAAGGTTTACGCATGGTGGTGGACGGCACCAAACCGCAGATGTTGAAGCAAATTCTACGAAACGAGATTGATTTCCTGGCTGCCCGCCACCGGGTAGGAATATCCATATTCAGAACCATGGGGCAGTTTGCTCCTGCCTTTGGCATGATCGGTACGCTGATCGGTCTTATCTTTATGTTGGGAGCCCTGGATGATGCATCTCAGATCGCATCGGCCATGGCACTGGCATTGGTGACCACCTTTTATGGGGCTATCCTGGCCAATATCCTGTTCTTACCCATTGCGGGAAAGCTTAAAGAACGATCCACCGCAGAGATTTTAAAGCTGGAAATGGTTATGGCCGGGATTCTGGCAATTCAACAAGGAGAAATGCCCAGTATGGTGGAACAGCAAATGATCTCTTTTCTGCCTACTGAATATCGGCGAGTATATTTGGAACAACAAAAGATATTTTGACATGCTAACCATGAATACAAGCATGAATATGAATGCGAATATGTATACGAATACGAATATTGATACGGATACGGATACGGATATGGATACGTATACGTATACGGGCATAAACCGCCTTCTTGAAGAAGAAACCATGACGTCTCCCTCCTGGATGCCCCTGTTTTTTTCGTTAATGCTGGTGCTTCTTACCCTTTTTATATTTTTGATTACCTATGCCGAAACCGATAAAGAAAAAATCCGCATTTTCAGAGAACAATTCCAAAAAAGCCTGCTGCTTTCCAGTGAAGGTGGAAGGGGAGCCCAATCTATTGTTCATGTGGGTACGCAGCAAGACCCCTTGAATGCATTGATTAACCGGATGAAATCCGAAGGGATCAATAAAAAATTAATGGACGAATTTTTGACACTTAAACAGATCAAAGAGCTGGATGTGATGGCTGGAAAAAGAGGGGTGTCCGTCATCCTGCCGGAAGTGGTGGTGTTTGAGCCGGGTAAAAATCAATTAACAGGAGAAGCAGTGGATTACCTGTCCGTTATTTCTTACCTGGTATCAGAATTACCCTACCTGGTGGAGATTAAAGGCTACTCCCCGGGGACAGTCCCCACAGGTTATACGGATGCACTGGAATTTTCGGCCAGGCGTGCTTTCCTGGTATACAACTTTTTTCTAAGTCAACATATACCTTCGCTAAAGTTGAAGGTATCCGGGTGCGGGGATGCCTTTGCCGGCAGCGAAATCCCGCAAAATAAAGTAGAGATTATTTTTAAATCGCCGGAGTTGTGAAAATGAAAAATGGAACCAGGGGATGGGAAATAACGTTTTTGGATATACTGACGCTGCTGCTGACGTTTTTCGTGTTTATCATATCCATTTCCATTTTTAAAACGGCTGAATACAAGGAATTCTGGCGATTAAAGGAAGAGCAAAAAATAAAGAAGATAAAACCTTTCAGGTCGTTCAAGTTCGAATTAATCAAAGGACTGAAATTACCGGTACTGAACCCGGAAACAGAAAAATTATTGACGGAACTTGAGGAGGCATTTTTCGAGAGTGATTTTAAAGGAGTGAATGTGTATTATGATGAGAATAAAATCAGCCTGATGGTTTCGGAGCAAATCGGTTTTGATGAGGGAAAATTTGCGTTAAAAGAAAATGTCAAACCACTGCTGTTGAAGTTGGTTGATCCTATCAACCGCTCGACGTTTGACGTAAATATCGAGGGGCATTCGGATTCGTTGGAGTCTCCGCAGATCGACCACATGGACCGGTCGTTGAACCGGGCGCTTTCAGTGGCGCGGTTTTTGATTGGCAGCGGTGTGGATAAAAGAAAAATTTCGGTTTCCGGTTATGGCCCTCACCGGCCTGTTGCCTCGAACGAAACCCCTGAGGGCCGGCAGCAAAACCGCAGGGTTGAGGTGAATATAATCATCAATAACGGCAGCGATTAAGGTTTAGGAGGTGAATGTATGGGTGATGAAGAATTCACTGGTGCAGAAGAAGCCGCGCCCCGGAAAAAAGCGAATATGACTACCATTATTTTTGTCGTGGTTGTTGCTGTGGTGATGGGAGCAGCAGGCTTTTTTGCCGGGAGGCTCTCTTGGGGCGGCAGTGGAGGTGACGTCGGCAAAGAGGTTTCACCGGTAAAGGTAGAAAGCGGCCCCGGGGAAAGTGACAGGCAAACCAGCGGCGAAACAGGGACACCAACCGCTCCCGGCAGCGAAACCGGCAGCAAAGACGATGAAACCCTCGCTGCGCCGAGAACCGGGAGTACCCGCGGCCTCCTGAAACTGGATACCTTCACGGTTAATCTCGATGATCCCTTTGGCAGACGGTATATCGAAGTGGAGTTGAACCTGGTGATGGAAAAAAAAGAACTGATTCCCCAAATAAATGAGAATGAACTGGTAATGCCCAAAATAAGGCATGAGATTTTTATGACCATTTCTGCCAAAAGCTACAAGGACTTAAAGGGCACGGCCGGTAAAATTGCCCTGTTCGAAGAAATCCAGATGCGGGTCAATGAGATTCTAAAACAAGAAATAGGGATTGAACCGGTAGTAGAGGTTTTACAAACGAAGTTTTTAATTCAATAGGAAAATGAGCAGCCAGGATCAAGACGTTAAAGCACTTCCCCAGCAGCAGCGGCTGGAGGAGTACGAGGCCGGTTTTAATGCCGCCATTCAAGAACTGGAAGATTTTGTGGAAATTCCCATAACAGTGAATGTGATTATGGGTAAAAAAATGGTAAAGCTGAGGGACTTGTTGGACTTTTCTCCGGGTTCATTATTGGTATTGGACCGGTCTGCAAGTGAGAGTTTGTTGATTTACCTGGGGGACACGTTCTTTGCCAGGGGAGAAGTTGCGATTATCGAGGATGCCTTCAGCGTCAGGATAACGGAAATTAATGATCCCAGGAAGGTCTAAAATGAATGCCAACGTCACGGTGGTGTGAGCGATGAAAATTAGAAAATACCTGGTTAGAAACATCGAAGAAGCGATTTCTCAGATCAAAACGGATCTCGGGAAGGATGCCTATATTTTGTCCCGGAATAAAGTGGTTAAACCGGGAAAATTAAATCATTCCCATGTAGAAATGATCGAGGTGACTGCAGCGGTGGACGATGCCAAGCCGGACCCTGACCATATTTCCGCTGCTCTTTTGTCAAAAAAATACAACTATTCGCATCCTGACAGGTTGGAGAAGGAGAAAGAACAGGTTTTTGGAAAACTCAGACCCCCCCCTGCATCTGCGCCTACACCGGATCACGCCGCTGTCAAAGATAAACCGCGGCCGTTAACCCCGGAGATGGCTAAAATCAAAAAGATTCTCCGCAGCACTACCGGTTTTGAAGGCTTCAGGGAATTTAAAGGTATTTTCCTGGACCTTTTCCTGGACCTGGTGGAGAGCGGCGTTGAGAGAAAAATAGCCGGAAGACTGATTCATACTCTCCAGGGCCATTCGGATGCTGAGAATATCAGCGATCCCCGGATGATCAAGGAGCAATTGTTTTATCTTCTCACCTCTTGCATTTCCAAGCCCTCTCCCTTAAAACTGGAGAAAGGAAAACGGCGGGTTGTGGTGATGGTAGGGCCCACCGGTGCCGGTAAAACCACCACCATTGCCAAATTGGGCTCCTATTACAAGTTAATGGAGGCCAGGAAAGTGGCTTTTATGACCATTGACAGCTACCGTATTGGAGCAGAAGTGCATCTGAGAACCTATGCGGATATTCTGGATGTTCCCTTTTATGCAGTCTATAATGAACGGGAGATGGGATTCAGGCTCGATCGCTTGAGGGACGTTGATGTGGTTTTTGTCGATACCACCGGCAGGAGTCCCAATGACAAGAAAGGACTGTTGATCATGGAAAAACATTTGTCCACGATCCCACCAGCAGAAAAAGAAGTATATTTAATACTCAGTGCGCCCACCAAATCTGCCGATCTGTACTTGATCTATGAAAAATACAGCATTTTTAACCCGGATAAATTAATTTTTAGTAAGATCGATGAATCGCTGTCACTGGGNNGCTGTCACTGGGGAATCTATTTAATTTAAAGGTGAAAACCGACATCCCTGCGGCTTATTTTACCACCGGCCAGCAGGTTCCTGAAGATATCGAAATTGCCTATCCAGGAAAATTTGCCAGGAGGGTGTTTTTGGATTATAATAATAACGCAAAAGGAGAGAACCTATGATGGGTATGAGTACGCCTACGAATCAAAATCAAGCATCGACGTTGTATAAATTCAATGAAAATGTCATGGCCAGTTTTTCCAAATTAAAGAAAATCGCCATCACCTCCGGGAAAGGAGGGGTGGGTAAGACCAATGTGGTGGTGAACCTGGGGATTGCCCTGGTGCAGATGAATATGAAAGTAGCCATCCTGGATGCCGATTACGGGCTGGGAAATATCGATATCCTCCTGGGCATCGAACCTGAACTGGACATCTCCGATCTGTTGAAAGATACCGCCACACTTGAGGAGATATTGATTAACAAGAATAAACTCGCCATCATACCGGCCAGTTCCGGCGTGCAATCGTTAACCCATTTAACCGAATACCAGGAAATTTTACTCTACAAGGAACTCAAGAAACTGGAAGACATGGTAGAGTTGTTAATTATCGATACCGCTGCCGGTATTTCCGATAATGTGATTTCTCTTTTATTGGCGGCGGATGAAGTGTACCTGGTGGTGAGCCCGGAGAACACCTCTATTGTGGATGCCTATGCCGTAGTGAAGGTGGTGACGGAACTGGATGCCTTTAAAACCTTTTCTGTGGTTGTCAATATGGTGGAGGATGAAGAAGAGGGTTCCGATGTATTCCTGAAGATATCCCGTGCGGTTAAGAAGTTTCTTAACAAGGAACTCCATTACCTGGGTTGTATTCGCAAGGATGATCATGTGGTGGAAGCCATCAAGTTTCAGCAGCCGGTAGTAGAACGATTTCCCCTTTGCCCCGCCACCACCGATTACCTGGAATTATCAAAAACCATGATAGAACGGGTTGCTAAAATGGAAACCAGGAAGGATAAGAAAGCCAAATTGGATTTTTAAGCATGAATAAACAAGAGTTTGAAAAATGTGTTCTTGATAACCTGTATATCGTCAAAATCATTGCATCCAAATTATATGCTCGTATACCCTCCGGGATTGAGCTGGAAGACCTGGTGCATACCGGGATATTGGGACTCATCGATGCCGTCAGGAAATACGACCCCACCAAAGGCACCCGGTTTTCCACGTACGCCTCGCTGCGAATAAAAGGCGCTATACTGGATGAACTGCGAAATCTTGACTGGGCCTCCCGAAGTCTTCGCCGGAAGATTAAAGAAATAGAACAGGCCTTTGAAGCCCTGGAAATAAAACTTGACCGCCCACCCAAAGAAGAAGAAGTGGCAGAGAGCTTGGGTTTGCCCTTATCGGTCTTTCAGAAACTACTCAATGAATCCAGGGGAGTGGGAATCGGAGTTTTCCGTATTGCTCTCGAGGATGAAACCAATATCTCGGATGAAAAAATGTTGAACTATTATATGGATGAGGATCGATCATCTCCTGCCCTGTTTATGGAAAAAAGTGAAATGAAAGACTTAATCGCCTCCTTTATTAATGAACTGCCTCAAAAAGAAAAACTGGTGTTGAATTTATATCATTTGGAGGATTTGAATCTGAAAGAGGTGGGGAAAATCATGGCTTTGACCGAATCCCGCATTTCCCAGATCCGCACGGCTGCCATTTTAAGATTAAGAGGAAAATTGGCGGACGTGGCCAGGAAAAATGGAGTAAGCACCCGGGAGGTGTTATAAGGAGGTAAAATGGCAAAGATTTTGTCGCAAGAGGAGGTAGATGCGCTTTTAAGCGAGTTTTCCGAGGAAGAAGCAGCAGTGCCTGCTGCAGTCACCGCCCCCGCACCTGCCAGAAAAGAAGCGCCGCTCAAAAAGAAAAAAGAGAAAGAGAAAAAGGTGTCCATCTACAACTTCAGGCGGCCGGACCGGGTTTCTAAAGAACAATTACGTTCTCTTTACTACCTCCACGACCGTTTTGCCAGGAACTTCTCATCCTCCTTATCCGCGTATTTAAGAGCCTTAATCGATGTCAACCTCTATTCAGTGGAGCAGTTTACCTATGCGGAATTTATCCTTTCCCTTTCGGACCCCACTTATTTTAATATCATTTCTATGATCCCCCTGGAGGGTAATGCCGTATTGGAGATCAATCCTAAAATCCTCTTTCCTATGATCGATAAAATCCTGGGAGGAAAAGGAGAGGATTTCGGCGCCGGCATGCGAACCGTTACGGATATTGAACGAACGTTGATCGAAGGCGTGGTAAAATTGATCCTCAGGGACCTGGAAGAGTCCTGGAAACCACTCATCAAATTGAAAATGACCATCGTGGCGACGGAAACCTCCCCCCAACTCATCCAGGTGGTGGTCCCCAATGAAATTGTGGTGTTAATCGTTTTTGAATTAAAAGTCGGCGAGGCCAAAGGATTTATGAACTTGTGTATCCCTGCTATTGCGCTGGAACCCATTGCCAAACGTTTTTCCCGGGACTGGTACGCGGACCGGGCAAAAACCGGTGTGGAAGAGGTGAAAAAAATAAAATTAAATCTTCTAAATACACGAATTGGCCTTGAAGCGGGGATATACGATAACACCATCACCGTCAAAGATTTACTGGACATCAAAGCCGGTGATGTGATTCGCCTGGAGGCAAAAACCTCAGATGAGATCCATGTCAAATTGAACGGCATCAAAAAGTATTCTGCCTACCAGGTAGAGAAAGATAGAAAAAAAGCCGTCCAGATCGTTAATTTGATCCCCCGGGAGTTTAAAAATGAATGATCAAACACAGTTGATTAACATATTTGTGGAGAATTGGACATCCGTTTACAACACCATATTGGGAAGAGATGTCCGCATAACCATCGATTCGGTGGAAATGAAAAGTAAAAACGAAGTGAAAGCTGCATTTGGCGATTTTCAATCGTTTGTCCGTTTGTCGTATAAGGAGAAGAAAAACCGGAATCTCGTCATTGCCCTGAGAAATAAGCTGGTCTCTATCATTGCCAACATGATGATTGGGCTGGATACCTTCAAAGATGAAATCAGCGCCGATGACAAGGACGCCTTTGAAGAAGCCGTCAACCAGATGTTTTCTGCCTGCCAGGTCCCGTTAAAAGAGACCCTGGGACTGGATATGAAATTTAAGGATATTTCCTTTGTGAAACCGGTTGATGCTGCTGCCCTCATCGGTGGAGGTAAATCTAAAACCTGGAACTGTACCATTGAGTTGCAGGATGTGGCTGAAGAGCAATTTATTTTAGTGACACCGCGGAAATTTGGCGAGGTTGGAGAAAAGAAAGTCAAAGAAATAGCGGTGGAGGCACCCACTGAAGCACCCTATGCCCATGTGCCCACTGCCGCGGCTCCATCACCAATACGTGGTGAATTTGCCTATGAAGGTACCAATATCGATATGTTGTTGGATGTTGAGCTTCCCATCACAGTTCGTATCGGTTCTACCGAGATGCGGCTCATCGATATTATGAAACTGGGATTGGGAAGTATCATTGAACTGGAACGATTGGTGGACGACCCCGTGGAAGTCCTGGTAAACGACAAACTGGTGGCAAAAGGAGAAGTGGTGGTCTGTGACAGCAAATTTGCCGTACGGGTAACCGAAGTCCAAAGCAGGGCTGAACGGATCAAATCATTGGCCTGAAGTAGGAAGTAGGAAGTGAGGGGTATTTGTAGTGACGGACATAACCAATAAACAGTTGACCAATTCCCAATTCAAGGAACTCCAGGATTTTATTTATCAGAAATCCGGGATGTTTTTTCCATTCTCACGTAAGCATTATATTGAGCAAAAAGTAATGAAACGAATCGCGGCATTGCGCTATAACAGCTTTAGCAACTATTTAAATATCCTGAAACATGAACGGATACGAAGCGAAATTATCAATCTTTTTAATGAAGTTACCGTCAATGAGACCTTTTTCTTCCGGGACCTCCCGCAATTGGAAGTGTTGGAGAAACATATTTTCCCGGAAGCCCAGACGCGTGGGAAAAAGCATCTTAATATATTAAGTGCCGGTTGTTCATCCGGTGAAGAACCCTATACCATTGCCATCATTATGAGGGAAAAATTTCCGCAATTGTCCTACAATATAGTGGGAATCGACATTTCGGACCTGGTAGTGGCCAAAGCCATTCGAGGCGAATATACCCAATATGCAGTCCGGTTTGTGCCCAAAGACTATTTAGAGAAGTATTTTTCCTTAACTAAACAGGGAAATTATAAGTTCCATGACCACTATAAAACCAATATTAAATTCCACACGCTGAATTTGATGGAATTGGATACAGCTCCGGTAAATGTTTCATCATTTGATGTTATTTTTTGTCGGTATGTATTGATTTATTTTGATAGAGAATCAAAGCAGGAGGTGATTAACAGGTTTCATGATAAAATTGCCGACAACGGGTATTTGATTTTAGGGAATTCCGAGTCCTTGTTCTCTGTTGCCAATAATTTTAGAATGCTTCATTTCCCTTCTGCAATTATATATAACAGGAATTAAGCAAATAGGAGAAGGTAACATGACAACAATCATGGGAAAAGCAGGAGATGTGGTAGCGAAAATTGGGGAATTGCCTCCCATTCCAGCGGTTATCTTGGAGTCTATGAAACTGCTCAATGATCCGTCTTCCACAGTGAAGAAAATCCAGGAACAAATATTGCTGGATCAGGCATTAACCGCTTTTATCCTGAAGCTGGCCAATTCAGCCCTTTATGCTTTGAGAAAAGAAGTCAGCACGGTTAGCTATGCCATCAACCTGATGGGGTATAATACGGCCAGGTCTATTTTAATCGCCTATCTGTCGAAAAACCTTTACAGCACCAAAGGAAATAAACTGATTCAATCGATGCTGTGGAAACATTCGCTCTCTTCTGGAGTATTTGGGAAAAAAATCGCTGAGCACCTGGAAAAGGTGGACCCTGAAGAAGCGTTTATCTCTTCCTTACTCCACGATATTGGCAAAGGGGTATTATTGAAAAACAAAACCGAGAACTTCGAGGAGATCGTCCAGTTGATCTACATTGAGAATATGAGCTCCACCGAAGCGGAACGTAAGGTACTGGGATTCACCCACGTTGAAGCGGGATACTTGTTGATGAAAAACTGGCGATTCTCCGACACCATTGTTGAAACGGTTACGTATCACCATAATTTACAGGAATACAACGGTAATAATTTACTGGTGCCCATTGTCAGCCTGGCCAATAAAATGAGTCACCTGAACAATTACACCTTTGATAAGCGAGAAGAAGAGTTGTTGGAATTAAACATACTGGATATTCCAGGAGCGGACATGGAGGAAATACGTATAAAAGCGATCGAACAAATTGAAAATTATTTGGAGATATTCTAATAATGAAAGATAAACAACGCATTTTAAATCGATTGTTTTCCGGTGATAAGCAATTACCCACCCTGCCCGTTTTATTTGCACAATTAACTAAGATGTTGGACAATCCTTTTGTATCCAATAAAAAAATCTCTGAATTAATTATGAAAGATCAGGCCATGGTGTCAAGGATTTTCCGCATGTCCAACTGTGCCCTCTACAGTAAGCGGCAGGAGATTACCAATTTGACCAATGCCATTACCTTTTTGGGAACCGAGACAATAAGAAATTTGATATTGCAGATTTCCCTGGTACGTATATTTCAACTGGCTGACAACGAGATCCCTGACTTCAGTGTCAACATGTTCTGGGAGCACTCACTGGGTGCTGCTTATTTTACCAATGCAGTCGTGAAAAAATTGAATTTACCCGTCAGTGATAGTTATTATATCGGCGGCCTTTTGCATGATATCGGCAAGCTCCTTATCTATCAATTTTACCCGCAGCAGTTTAAAAAGATCGTCAAAAAACAGCTTAGAGATGATGTGGTGGATTATGATGCCGAGGAAGAGGTCCTGGGCGTCAATCACCAGGATATTGGGACTTTTCTGGCAGAGAAATGGAAGTTTAAAAAGGAAATCCTCGAGCCCATCCGGGATCATCATAAAGCGCTGCCCTCGCTGTCGCTCCATGCTGCTGTCATTCGCATCTCCAATTTATTTACCAAAGCTGCCGGACTCTGTTTCCCCTGGGATATGAAGGTATTTGAAATACCCGGCGACCCTGCCTGGGGAATTCTTGCCGCCTATAAAAATGAACCCATCGATGTGGAACGCATGACCTTTGAAATCCAGGACGAAACCGATAAAATTGAAGATTCCGTCAGCGAGTTGTTAAGCAAAAAAACATAACCGATAACCCATGCTTATCCTTCATATTATTATCGGTATTCAGATGATCGTTTTAATGGGGCTCATTATCGTATTTTATTTTTTTATCAAGAAAACCAATCAGAGGATTGCCAATGTGGAGGAAAATATGACGCACCTGTCTACGTCTACCAGCAGCCAGTATTTCCCGGATTCTATGCAAAAACAAGGGAGTGACACTAAAGATGTTTCGGAAGAGTTAACATTGAAGCAAAACGTGTTAAAAAAGTTGATATCCGAAGCTGAAAAAGCCTCCCAACGATTGGAAATAGTAGAAGAGAAGATAAGAGAAAATAAACTGGATAAAGAAACCATCAATAAAATATTGATCCTGGTAAACCAGGGGTTTACACCCGCGGAAATCGCACCGAAACTCAATATCCCCCTGGGAGAGATCGAATTGGTGATAAAGCTGAGAAAGTATATCAGCGCACCGATGAAAGAAAAACTATAAAACCATGAAAGTTGCATGTACAAACCCGGGTTGTCATAAACATACTCACTCCCTTACCATCAAATTGGGGGTGCCTGGTACCGGTAAAATGGAAGATGAAAAATGGTTCTGCAGTCATCGCTGTTACACCATTTACCTGGCGGACCAACTGATCACGGATAAGCGCAGTGGATTGGGGAGAACCCCGCGCCGGGTGAAACTGGGTATGTTATTGGTAAAGAACAATTTGATCAGTAAAGAACAATTAAGCGCGGCCCTGGCCGAAAGGAGCCGGTCCTTTAAAAAACTGGGGGAAATACTGGTGGAATCCGGTCAAATCACGGAAAGAGAATTAAAAGCCGTGCTTTCCCTGCAAACCGGCGCGGCCCCCGTCAACCTGGACCCCAAACTGAAAGTTAAATTAAAAGATGAAATACCCTTTAAACTCATTAATGAATTCCACTTTGTGGTATTTGATATTGATGAAGAAAGCAAAATTATAATGGTTGCTCTCTATGACATGGATTATATCTCCTGTCTTAAGGAGTATTTTTCTAACGTTTTTCCCGGGTATATGCTTAAATTTTACGTCGAGGACCGGAAGAAAATACTAAGCATCATTTTCAACAATTACCCTAAAGAACATGTGAGTGCTGACATTGCTGATAGATCGTATCCGCTCAGGGAAGGGGAGGAAGTGGAAACCACCGTGTATCGAATTATGGATTTTTTGAATGGGTTTTGTATCCGGGAGGCAACGATCGATAACCTGGAAAATGCGTTGAGGATCAGAGGTGAAACCGGGGAATTAAAAATTGATGTTTATCTAACCAGGAAGCGGACGGGGTCCGCTCCCTATAAGAATGGTTCGTGACGTTTGCAGGGTACCAACCGGAAAAACGTTGTTATTTTGCCTGGAAAAAGTCTCCAGGTAAAGGAATCTCCTCATTCACCGTGCACATTCTGGGCTGCAAAAAATTCAGAGATTCATCTTTTCCAGGCGTTCGGCAAGCCACACTTTGATGATGGATTGTCGGGGAACTCCAAGACGTTTAGCTTCCTTATCCAATGATTGAATCATCCAAACGGGAAAATCTATATTGATTCTTTTCTGCTCTTGCCCCGGTCTTTTGGCTTTTGAGAGATCGAGGTAGCTAGAAATATCTTCTCCCTCATCAAATTTTCTATCGAATTCTTTAGCTTTCATATATTTGAACCTCCTCTTTTCTAGACCGCCTTACTGAGATAATCCTGATTTTCTCACCACGATAGGTTATGATACCTGACCAGTATCTCCCTGAGATCTTGCCCACCACTAAAAACCTTGGTTCATCAACGGTCTTCGCAGGAATCTCGATCAAATCGGGATCATCCCACAAGTTTTGAGCCTCAACAAAATCAATACCGTGTTTTTTCTTGTTGCTCTCGCTCTTATGGAGATCGAATTCAAACATCATAGCATACATATTATACCGGTGGGATACTAGATGTCAACCCCTTAAAATAAAAAGTCTCCAGGCAAAAAATTTCGAAAGGGGCAGCCGGTTTTATTTTGTTTTCTTTTTGCGGTTAATTTCTTGAAATCAAGCTTGCGATTTTTTGCGATTTGTGGTATTAAATGATTTAACGTTTTTACTTTTAGTGTTGAAATGGGGTATTAAGGTGTAACGTGCAGAGGGGTAATGATGAGCGAAATAACCATCCTTCATCTGTCGGATATCCATTTTAAAAAGAACAAAGAGGAAGAAAACAAATCCTTCCGCCAAACAGTACAACAGCGGCTGATCGATGCGGTGGCGATTCATAATAAGGAGCACGGCAGCCCGGATGTGGTGGCCGTGACCGGCGATATTGCCTTTTCCGGGAAGACACACGAATACGATGAAGCACTGGAATTCTTTGATAGATTAAAGACCGTATTACCTGGAGAAACCGAATTCCTCCCGGTCCCGGGCAACCACGATGTGGACCGGGATAAAAAGGATGATATTTTTTCTTTAAGCAAAAATGTCGTTCAGCAAAACCTTATCGATAAATTCCTTGAAGATCAAAAGAAAATCAAAGATTTTATCGATGTTAAATTCAAGGCTTATCAAAGTCTTATCGACCGGTTAAATCCAACGCTTTATTTGTCTAAGAAGAAGAAGGAAAAGGAAAAGGCGAAGTACTTTTGGATAAAGAATTTTGATGATAAAGGCGTGTCGTTCCTGGGGCTTAACAGTGCCTGGGCATCGGAAGGAGATAACGACCGGTTTCATATTGCCCTGGGTTTTCCTCAAGTTCATCAGGCACTGGAACAGGCAAAAGATATCCCCAATCGTATCGCGTTGATGCATCACCCGCCTGTTAACTGGCTTAAAGACCTGGAATACGGTAAGACCCGTACGGAGATGTTCAAGCAGTGCCGGCTGTTATTGCACGGCCACACCCATGCGGATAATGCCCTGGTATTTAAAGACCCGGCGGATGCCTGCATCTGCCTCGGTGCCAATGCCTCCTATACGGTGACAAAGAGGGATTTATCGGTTTCCAGTTCATCGAGGTTGCTTTTTTTGAGAAAGGCATAAAGGCAAAAGTCTGGCCCTATACATTTAGTGAGAAGCGAAACGAATTCGTGCCGGACCGGGAGCGCTGGTGCGGCCAGGAAGGAAAACCTTATTTCCTAATCGAAGCAGTGGAATCGATAAAAGAAGATAAAAGAGATGACGGTGCTGTTCTCCTGCAAATACCGGAGGATTACCGGAACTGGGTGCGGGAATTTCATTCCATCCTGCCCGTGGAGCAACTGGCCCGCAAAGGCGAGGTGGTTTTGATCAGTCTCCCGGCCGTCTACATTCCCCTGGAAACCGCCAATCCCTTTCATAAACCCAAAGATGAAAAGGATATGAAACGGGGAGATAAGGAAGACAGGGGCGAACCCGGAGAACCGGCAGCTATCGATATCGAGGAATTGATGGGGAGGGTGAATTGTTTGCTGTTAAGAGGGAAAGCCGGTATGGGCAAGACCACGTTAATTAAACACCTGGCCTACAGTCTTACCCACGGCTCCGGTCCCGTTGCTTTGCGGGGATATCTGCCGGTGATGGTATTTCTCAAAGACCTATGGTCCATCTATGAACGTAAGCTAAAAACGGAACCGGCTCATGTAACCTTTGAATTGCTTTTAAAGGAATATTTTGAGAAACACCGCTGTCCGCTGCCCATGGAAACCGTTGCTGCTTACCTGTCGCAAGGCAAGGCGCTGCTGCTGCTGGATGGATTGGACGAGGTGCCGGAATCGATACGGGAAGACCTGGTGGACCTGGTGCACCGCTTTCAATTTCAACATAAAAACAACCGGTTTTTAATCACCGGCAGGCCCCATGGTATTGAAGGGAAGTGTATGCAGGATTTTGGAAAGTACCTCCGGGATATCGATGACCTGGATAATAAAAAGGTGGAAGCGTTTATTACCCGGTGGTTCCGGGCGGTCTCCGGCCAGGCCGCGGGGGTGGGGGAAGTGACCGCCGCCGATATGACAGCCGATATCCGGCAGCATGAGCATGCGGCCGTGTTTACCGGGAACCCGCTCTTGTTAACTGCCCTTTGTATTTTTTACCTGGTGGGCGGCAAACGCATCCCGGACCAGCGCGCCGATCTCTACGATAGGATTGTCGCCAACCTGCTTTACCGCCGCTTCCATGACCCGGCCAATACGGAACGGGTAAACCGGGTCCGGGAATTTCTTATGCTCCTGGCCTTTACCATGCAGACACGGAATGTCAAAAGTATGGAAGCCTGCGAGGCTGCGGAGCTTTTGCAGCAGAATTACCCTCAAAATGAAGGAGAAGAACTACCGGATTATAAAAAGCGCATGGACGCATTATTTAATGAGATGGAACCGAAGTGCGGTTTGTTAAACCGCCTGGGCAGTGGGGAAATCGCCTTTGCCCACCTGACCTTCCAGGAATTCCTGGCAGCCAAACATATGCTGGACAGGGATATCGATTATAAAAAATATATAAAAGACCCCTGGTGGAAAGAAACCGTTTTACTTTACACCGGGCTTATGAACCTGGATATGAAAAAGCGCAGCAACCAAATCGCCGCTGAGATGATCGCCATGGAACGGCTGCCCCGTACCCAGCTCCTGGGTGCGGAAGCCCTGCGCGACTTTCAGCCCTCCAAACGGGAAGAATCCGTGGTCCGATCGGCAAAAGAAAAATTGCTGTCCATAATTAGTTCTAATGCCGAAATTCAAGAACGCTTCGATGCCGGGGAGATTCTCGGTACATTGGGAGACCCGCGAATAAATGTGCTAAAACCGTCAATGGTGCTTGTGGAAGCCGGTGAGTTTATCCGGGGTTCGGATGAAATTGGTGAAATGGAAAAGCCGGTCCGCCGTATTTACCTGGATGAATTCATGATGGGGAAATACCCGGTTACCAATCAAGAATTTAAAGCATTTATCGAGGATGGCGGATACGAAAATAAAGAACTTTGGATGCCGAAAGGCTGGCAGTGGCGGAAAGAAAATAATATTTCCGAACCCGGTTTATGGCATGATCGGAAATGGGACGGTGCCAATTTCCCGGTGGTTGAGGTCAGTTGGTATGAAGCATCTGCTTACGCGAAGTGGTTGAGTAAAGAGGCAGGCGGTAAATATGTCTTGCCTTCCGAGGCCCAATGGGAAAAAGCCGCCCGCGGCAGCCGCGGTTTGGTCTACCCCTGGGGCAATGAATGGAAAGAAGATCATTGCAATTCAGATGAGTGTGGATTGGACCGCACCAGCCCGGTAGGCATATTCCCGAAAGGTGAAAGTCTGTACGGGTGTATGGATATGGCCGGGAATGTCTGGGAGTGGTGCATGGATTGGTATGAAGATGATTATTATAAAATAAGTCCTGATCGAGATCCCCAGGGTCCTAAAGACGGCTCCGCCCGGGTGATCCGCGGCGGCGGCTGGGGCCGCGCCCGCACCGCTGCGCTGTGCGCCGTTTTTTTATTTATCTCCTTACCTCCTTACCCCTTTACCCCTGCTCGGTGCTGTTCGCCGCAGGCGTTTAAAATATTGTCCGCAGGACGCCTTTATTGTCAATCCTTTTTCTTCCTCTATTCTTCTCCTGGCGTTTCTTCAGGGTAGTTTTTTAAGATCATTACATCTCCCTTTGCAGAAATGGATTCCACCACGCAGAAATCATTCCCGACCAGGCAGAAATGGATGCCGACCGTGCAGAAATCATTCCCGACCAGGAAGAAATCAATCCCGACCAGGAAGAAATCAATCCCGACCAGGAAGAAATGGATATCGACCGGGAAGAAATGATGATCGACCGTGTAGGGATGAATCTTTCCTATCTATTTATGAATATTTACCCGGTAAACTACGGTTTCGGCCCGGTCGCCAATCATTTCTGCCAGGGTATTTGCTAATTCGTATAAGCAAAGAATGAAAAAAAATAAGAAAAGAGCGAATTAATGAATGAAGAGACCTATTTCAACATGGATTTTTTGTCTTTAACTTTTTATCTGTCGATTTGAAGATGTACAGGACCAATTAATAACTTGCCTGGCACCTTATTCTACTTTCCGGCGCACAGCGCAGCGGTGCGGGCGCAAAAGGCAGTTCGCGAAGCGCTTTACATAAAGACTTAAAAATCCGAAATCGCGCAGAGACCAATATCGAAATTCGAAACAAATTCGAATGACAGAAATTCAAATGACCAAAACGAAAAGGACACGAAAGCATTGTACCATGTTGCTTTTGTTTTGGATTTTGAACATTTGAATTTTGGATTTGTTTGGTCTCTGCGCGATTTCGTGCTTCGTGCTTGGACTCTGCGCAATTTAGGGCGACTTTGACGTCGCCCTGCCTTACCCCTTTACCCCTGCTCGCCCCTGTTCGCCGCAGGCGTTTAAAATATTGTCCGCAGGACGCCTTTTGGATTATAATCGGGCAGCAAAATAAAAAAGTAATACCAAACAGTAGGAAGAAGGGAAGCAGATAAATCCATCGTTGCAAAATTTCTTTTCATGTGGTATACTATCGCACATCGTATGATTCTTTCATAGGCAATGGAGGAAAAAATGAAAACGATACAAACCAACGTTTATATAAAACAACGGGGGTTGTTGATTTTAGATATACCGGAAGACATCCCTCTGGGAGAACATAAAGTTGTAGTAGTTATCGACGAAAAAACAGGACCTAAAAAGAAAAAATCTCTACTCGGCTTATGGAAAGAGTATGGCCGTGCGCCAGGTTCAAAAGAAATAGAGGAAATGCGTAAAGAGGTATGGGGGAACTTCCCGGGAGAAGATATCTAATGATATCTGCTGTTGCCGATACACATACGGTAATATGGTACCTTTATGATGACACCCGTCTTTCAGAGAAAGCAAAGCAACTTATTGAAGACACTAAAGAACAAGGAAACCAAATCGGCATATCCACCATAACGTTGGTTGAAATTGTTTATTTAATTGAAAAAGGACGCATCAAGAAGAATGCATTCTCTAAACTAAACGGTGAATTAAAGGATAACAAATCGGTATTGGGGGAAATCCCTCTAACGAACAGAATTGTAATAGAGTTGGCCAAAATTGACAGAGATAGTATCCCTGATATGCCGGATAGAATAATAGCTGCTACAGCATCACATCTGAATGTTCCATTATTAAGCCGTGATGAAAAAATAAAAATTTCCCAGGTAGAAACTATATGGTAAATATTATAGAAAAGTCGCCAGGCAAAGAAATCTTTACTCCCTTACCCCTAATCGCCGCCGGCGTTTAAAATATTGTCCGCAGGACGCCTTTTGGATTATAATCAGGCAGCAAAATAAAAAAGATAAGATGAAAGTGGCAAGAGAGCCGTTATATCAGCCGAATCGACCGGTTAACATGTTAATTTCACCGGTTGGAATGAAAAATCAACCGGTAGAAATAAAAAATCTACCGGTATATTTTCTTGACTGTCTATCCCTTATCCGCACCTCCCGGCTTTTAAGGGAAATATCCTCAGCAATTATAAATTTGGAGTAATGGAGTTTTGGAGTAATGGAGTAATGGAAATAACGTTAACACGTTAAGGGGACAGGCAAGAACCTTAAAATAAGGAAGGTTCTTAACGGGAAGGCCTGGGAATTTGGTTATAGAGACGTTAAACTTGCACTGGAAAAAGCAAAAATTCGTCAAAAAGTTATCGTCGAATTTATCATCCTGGAAGGTCTAACCTATTCCCTGGGCCTGTACTCACCGGATATGCTTAAATCAAAAATGCTTAAAGACAAAATTGATCCGAGACTCATCAATCCGCAGCCTGAACTCAATATGCTCCGCAAGGGAAGATTGATCATCTTTGATAAAAAAAAATAGTGAGAATCTCTAATTTTTCTCAGTCCGGGTGTAAACAAGGTTGCCGTTCATGTAGGTTTTTTCCACACGTAAGTCCAGCAGTACCTTTGAAGAAATTGTAAGAATATTGTCGGAGAGAATAATAAAATCAGCCAGCATACCGGGTTTGATTTTTCCTTTAGTGCGTTCCTCGAAACCGGAATACGCCGCTTCAATAGTATAAGCCTTTAAGACTTCCTTTCGCTTCAAACACTGTTGAGAATACCATCCGCCTCCAGGTTTGCCGTCAGGGGTTTGCCGTGTCTCAGCGGCATACATCCCGTAAAATGGATTCAAGGTTTCCCCGGGAAAATCAGAATTGAGGGTGAGATGGATACTGGTATTGAGAAAAGAACGCCAGGCATAGGCACCTTTAATACGATGGGCACCCACCCGTGTTTCTGCCCAGGGCATATCAGAGGTACAATGGGGGGGCTGCATACTTAATACAATTCCCAGCGGTGCAAATTTAGGGATATCTTCCAGTACCACCACCTGGGCATGTTCCAACCGCAGCCGGTGATCCTTTACCTCCGGTACGTTCTTTATCGCCCGCCTGTAAGTATTTAAAGTGATTCGGTTCGCCAGGTCACCGATGGCATGAGTGGCCACATGAAATCCCGATTTTAGCGATTGAACCGTAATCGCATAAAGCTCCTCCTCCGGGGTGACAATCACCCCTTTGGTATCCGGCGCATCACTGTAAGGTTCTATAAGTGCCGCTCCCCGCGAACCCAGCGCACCGTCCACAAAGACCTTTATACAGCGAATGGTCAACATATGAGCCGGATCGATTTCAGGCCCCTTTTTAAAAGCAATGTCCACTAACTCTTTATCGATAACATCCAGCATGACATAAATCCGGGCTTTGAGCTTTTTTTTCTCTTTTAATGAACGCAGTGCTCTCAACATGCGGGAGGTGGTCCTGGCCTCATGAATGGTAGTCAGCCCATTAGCCAGGCATTCATCGATGGCCAATTCCAGCGCCCGTTCCACCTGGGAGTGGGATAATGGGGGAATATGTTTAAAAACCAGGTCCTGGGCTTTGTTGGTGAGAATCCCGCTGGGTCTGCCGGTTTTTTTATCTTTTAAAATCTCACCATTCGGCGGATTCGGTGTATTGGCCGTAATTCCGGCTATTTCCAGGGCCTTATCATTGACCCAACAGGCAAATCCATGGAGACCTTTCAGGCATACCGGATGATGGGGAGAAATGTCGCTGAGGGCTTTATTATCCGGGTATTTTTTGGCCCAGGCGCCTTCATCCCAACCCCAGCCAATGATCCACTCGCCGGCAGGTGTTTCGGCTGTGTGCTGCCGCACCATTTCTACTGCCTGGTCAGGGTTTTTTACTCCTTCAAGATTGAGTTCCAGGAAGCTCTGCCCCAGGCTCAAGAGGTGACCATGGGACTCGATAATTCCCGGCATCACTGTTGTTCTTTTAAGATCAAAGACTTGCGCATCCGGGAATGTTTGTTTTAACTTTGCGGTGGTACCGCATAACAGGATTTTCCCTTTGCCCACAGCCATTGCTTCAACTTCCGGGTTTTTCTCATCCATGGTTACAATATGGCCGTTAATAAAAATCTTCTCTGCCGGGGCACCGTTGTCATGTTTGCTGCAGCTTCCCAGGTAAATCATCAACAAAAAAAGTAATAAAATTGCCCATATGATCCGAATCATTGCTAAACCTCCTTAAGGGAACATTATACGTTTCATTTCAGATAAAAGCAATGAAAAAAAGGGGCAGTCAGGAAATCTCTCACATGAATCTAAAGCAATTGTTATGCCAGGTTGGGAAAAGATTTTGATTTTTTTAATAAGAACTATTGACAAGCAGCGTTAATAATTATAAATTATGTATTGAGAAAAAAATGAATCAGATTAAATAGGAGTTTTTGAATGATCGATATTCAAACCGTCAATCAAATTAAGCAATCATCCATAGCGGAACGAATCCAGGTTATAGAAATTATTCTTCAGTCTCTGAAAAACGATATCAAACAAGCACCGGTAAAGTTAAATGGGAAAAAATTCAAACCCTTTAAAGTTCGTACATTCAGTTTAGGAGGAGAAGTTCATGTAGACCGCGATGAGTTATATTCCGAGAGAGGTTAATAAAGATGTTTTCAATCGATACCAACCTGCTTGTTTATGCTCATAATAAAAATTCTCAATACCACCGGAAAGCAGCCGCTTTTTTAGAAGAAATTATGAATGAACGGGATGAAGAAGGAAATGTTTCCGTATGCCTGACGGCACAGGTATTAATGGAATTTGTGAATGTGATTACCAGGCAAAGTTTGGAAACCCCCCTGTCAATTTCAGAAGCAATCCAGGTAATTAATGATTACCTGGAGACAGGAATTAAAGTTGTTACTCAGCGAGAAACACAAATTCGGACTTTTTTAGAATTGTTACGTTCAGCCACTACAAGGAAGAAGGTTTTTGATATCTCTCTCGCGGCTACTCTCAAAGACCATTATATATCCGGACTATACACAGCGAATGCTGCTGATTTCGAGGAATTTGATTTTTTAGAAGTGGTAAATCCACTGGAAACGTAGAAAAAAGGGGCAGGCAGGAAATCGACAATCGTTGACTTTTTCCGCCCGCCCCTTTTTCGTTATATACCTGCTTTACTTAATTACAGGAAATATCTTTACATTCCTGGATTTCCGTTTGGGCATCGAGGAGATGAGCTTTTGCATAATTTAAATAGTTTACCCAGGGGGTAGGGCTGCAATTATATTTACTTGTTTGACTGACCGCGATGTCTACAAAATTAATTGCAGTCTTAACATAATCCAGGGCCTTCGTTGCTTTATTACAGTCACAATCGTAATAAGAAGTAGGACTATTATCTTTGGCCATTTGCGCAAATATTATTGCCCAATGGATAGCATCGGCAACCGGGTGCATTGGTGGATGCCACGGCGGATCAACACAATAGTCCTCGTTAAAAAGTGACTGAGCATTATTCAAATCAGTAAGAGCACTGCTTAAATAACCCCTGGCAATTACGCAAGGGTAACAGCGTTTTGCCACCCACCTCGTTTGATCTTCAGCTATCGGTTTCTTCTTGAAGAGAGCCTGGAAGGCAGCAAATTGGTCAGGAGTAACAACCTGTTTAATATCCTGGTTGATACCTTCAAAAAACCCGGAGGGTTCATCTGCCGACTTTTCTTTCGAAGCTCGATAACGGTCCAAATGCTTTTTGATCACACGATCAAACTTCTCACGTTGTTCTTTGGAAAGCGTCATTAGCCATTCGTTGATATCTTTTGCCTGAACTTGAGACTTTCCGGCAACCATTGGTAAGGCAGTTAATAATAACACTGCCACCAATCCTACAATCACGAAACTGATGTTTCTTTTTCTCATTTTTTTTTCTCCTTTTTATTTAATTTTTATTTTTTGTACTTCGCTTTAACATCTCCTTTGTACGTTGTACATTGTACCCTCACATAAACTACAGCAATTAATATGCCAGGTTGGAAAAATATTTCAAAATGCATATTATGAAAGGAGTTTCAGGTAAAACCGAAAGATATCCAGGATATTCGAATTACGGCCCAGCGTAATTTTTCCAGGCAAATATCCGAAATCTTTTTAAAAAACATTGAAATAACCGGTATTTGACAGTGATTTTAAAAGTTACGATATTCGTAACAAAGTTACGATTTTCGTAACCGGCTAATTGGGTATCAGGTTTTGTTCGTGTAGAAATCTCATGAACCGGTGATAATCATCGTTCTTAAGGTTGAATATCTTTATCAATTCTTTATACCTGCCGCCGGCTTCCACCAATCCCCTGGTAATAAGCGCTTTAACCTCAGACCGTTTTAAATCCTGGGACATATATGGCTCTTTTACCGCTTCCCAGAAGCTTTTACCGCTTTTGATATCGTTCCACAGCCGGTCTTTTTCCCATTTAAATATTTTATTTTCTCCATTACCAATGCTCTTATATCTTCTTTTCGCTCTCTTAAAGGCGGAAGGTGGATTTCAAAAACATTTAATCGGTAATATAAATCTTCCCGGAATTCTTTTTTTTCAATCGCGTTTTGTAAATCCTTATTGGTAGCTGCAATTATTCGCGTATTCACTTCTCTTTCGCAAGGCTCACCTAAACGTGTATATTTGCCGGTTTCAATAAACCGTAATAACTTTGCCTGTAGAGGCATAGACACTTCGGTTATTTCATCGATAAGCAGCGTGCCTCCGGCGGCTTCCTCAACCAATCCCTTTTTATCACCAGCGGCATTGGTAAATGCACCTTTCTTATAGCCGAACAATTCACTTTCAAAAAGGCTTTCCGGTATACCGGGGGTATTGACCACGACAAATTTTCCCTTCTTTCCCGAATAGTTGTGAATGAATTCGGCAATATAAGTTTTGCCGGTGCCGGTTTCCCCGGTTATAAGCAGTGGGTCGTCCACCTTTGCATAGGTCATAATGAGATCCCTGGTCTCTTCCACTGCTGCACCGGTCCGGGCAGTTCCCCCGGTATCGGTTTCTTGCTCCCGGATATGAGGGATGGTATCCCCCACCATTTCACCTAAAACTTGAAACACTTCACGATCCGCAGAATTAAAACATTCTGCGTCTCTACTGTCAATGTATAGAAAATAATCATCGCTAATTTGACTTATAAGCAAGCTCTTTAGAACCAGGCCGATAATAGAATGGGTGGTATTGTCATCATTTGCCGATATTATAAATCCTCCTGTTTTACGAATATCATCATTAACAAATGATTCCCGGATATACGTTTTGGAAACCCCCCCACCTTCTTGAATGGTTTTCCCGGTTATGTCTCTTCCTTCATGCCAGAGGATATTTCCATCCATGTCATAAATCATTGCCAGGGATACCCTCTTTCTCTCTAATAAATCCCGTACTTTTCTCTCGATAATTTCTACCATCTTCCCTCCCTATATATTGGGTCTCAATTCTATAACAAGTTGGTTCTATTTATTATAATGCGGTTTTGAAGGAAAATCAACTCCCAATTTGTAACCTTTTCGTGGGATGCCTGTAGTGATGGGGATATCAGTATCAAAACCTGTGGTTATAATTTTTTTTTAGCAATATTTCCGGGGAAAATTAGAATTGAAATTTTATTTGAAACGGTTATTATGAAAGTCTTTCAAGGGAGGTGGGATTTTACCTTGTTAAATATTAATTTTATCAAAAATGGCACAATCGAGTCCTCTTCAATTACCTGGTAAAAAACCCCGGGCAAGAAAAAGGGCCTTCCCTGTCTAAATTTCAAAAAATGAACACATATCTATTGAATTATATTCTTTGTTGATATAAAATCCAATTTGATGAATGAGCAAATTAAAAAATTGATAAAAATATACAAAATAACCTGGAGGTGGACCTATGGCTGAAGAAGTAAAAGTTTCGCAAGAGGTTATCGAGCGCCTCATCACACGGATCGAAGCGCTGGAAAAAAAACTGGAAGAAAAGGAAGAGAAAGATAAAAAGAAGTCCAAGAAGTCTAAGGACAAATCAACGACCCAAAAGGTTACCGATTCCGTGAGCGATGCCACCAGCGACGTGATCAAGGAGTCCGGCAAAATGGTGGGCGGCTTTATCGAAGCATCGATGGAAGCCATGAGAGAAACGGCTGATGCCTTTTCTTCCTGGTCTGATGAAGCCGACAAAGATAAAATAGGCGAAATTCCCGCCGCATTGGTGGGAATCTTCCGGAAAACCATTGATATCCAGAAAAAAGCCCTTGACAAGTTCGAGAAAACCTGCGAAGAATACGAGGAAGATTAAGTTAGTCTTGCTTGCGGAAGCGGCGTGCCAGTTTTGCCAGGGAAAGGCATCCCTTTAATACAAACACAATAAGCAAAAGCCATACCTGGGGGTCCAGCACCGGGAAGATACTTAACACCTCTTTCACTGGATGACCCGCTTGAAAATTAAAAATAGAGGTGTGCTGGTCAAGGAAAACAAAACCGAACACAGCAGTAAAAATGAAAAAGAAGGCCGAACCGATCTCAAATACTGTGGAAACCAGGCGGGAAACGCGGGTGGCAGTGCCTTCGAACACCTGGGCCAGTCGTCGCACCGCAGCGCCGCGGTAAATCGCCATCTCCGAAAACTCACGGGGATAGTCGATCAGGTTTTGCAGCCTCATCAGGTCCCTGGGTAACTGCTTGACGACTTTTCCGAATTCCCGCTTTCGGCGGTATTGGGTGTAATCTTGCATCAATCGCGGCAGGTCCGCCTCGGGCATTAACTCCCGCAGCGACGTATCCATGGTGGTCCAGCCCCGTAACACCTTAAAAAAAGCCCAATTGATGGTCACGCCGTATTTGGCCATCACTTTCATCATTTCATCAAACACCATATTGGTAGACTTTTCTTTATAGGGAAGTTCTTTCACACGGCAGCGGCTGTCCCAGGCGTGAAAGCGGCGTTGGATTTCTTCTTTAGCCGGCACCGCGTTGGCAGATGGTATATCCGGCATGATCAAAAAAAACACATCGATGGCTTTGGCAAACTGCCCTGTACACAAAGCTTCCAGGAAAACGTCGTATTTGCGCATCAGGTCACCTTCACTGCTGCCCACGGAACCGAAATCCAGGAGCGCAACACGACTTTTACGCAGCAGGAGAATGTTACCCGGATGCAAGTCGGCGTGGAACAAATTATCTTCCAGTACCATGCGCAAATAAGAAAAATATAAACGCTTGCCCACGACCTCGGCATCGATATCGTTCTCGGTCAACCAGCCCTCGAGCCTGGCAGGGTCGGTTTTCCAGACACGAAGATAATCGGTCATGGTTATCGCTTCGATGAATTCCATCACCAGGACCTGCCGCGTGCAATAGCGTTGAAATATTTTGGGTACATAAATATTGTGGTGTGCCAGGCTCTTGCGCAATCGCTGCTGGTTGGAGATTTCATAATGATAGTCCAGCTCCTCGTTAAACACCTGCTCCAATTCCCAGAGCATGTCCGGCCAGCGCATAAACGTCATAATAGAGAACCGGTGGAGGCCCAGGAAAAGCCCGCGGATCATGCCCATATCCTTTTCAAACACCTGGTCGATCTCGGGTCTTCGTACCTTGATTGCCACCCAGGTTTTTTCTTTTACCAGGAACGCTTTGTGAACCTGGGCAATGGAGGCGGCGGCACAGGGCAGCTCCTCAAAGTGACTGAAAAATTTCTCCACAGGCCCCTCAAGTTCCTGTTCCAGTATCTTTTTAGCTAATCGGGGCGAAAACCCCTCGACCCGGTCCTGGAGCCTTGCCAATTCAGCACAGAGCTCAGGGGGAAACAGGTCCGAACGCATGGAAAGCAATTGGCCCACTTTCACCCAGAGAACCCCTGTCTGCTGGCAAAAATCGCCAAACATTCGACCGATGGTCCTGGCATCCAGGCGCCCCAGTATTTTTAGATAGAGGAATTTAAAAACCATCCCCAGGATACGTAAAAAAATGCGCAAGCGGCGAAAGGAAATCTTCATCTCTCCCTCCACAATGGGGATCGCCGGGCGTTCCGATTCTTTAAGCAAGGGAGTTGGAATCCATTGTTGCTCCAGCATCGCTAAACATACTCCTTTAATTACTTCTCAAAAAATTCTGCCATAAAATGGCAAAATTTTTTGAGAAACAAGGTTGAGGTTAAGGCTGAGGTTGAGAAAAATCTTTTCTTCCTTAACCTTAACCTTAACCTTAACCTTAACCTTAACCTTAACCTTAACCTATTCATAACCTGAGTCCTTTTTATCTTAGTTCCAGTCTGTCTGGTTTATGTTGTTATGTTTCAGAAGCCGCGGAATTATCTTGCTGTCCGAATTCCTGCCGTTCAAATCGTTTTTTCTGGGTGTGGAAAAAACCAAAAAGAAAACCAACAGCTGCGAAAAGCAGCAGCCAGGCACCGAGCCCCATGACCGGTAGGCGATGGGCAAGCCAACTTAATTGCCGTCCCAGTAACGGTTCCAGGGCGATATGCAAATAGCGCATTGAGAAAGTCAGCAGGAGGAAACCTCCTACCACCAATGAGAGGAATGAAAAGAAAGCGAAACCTGCGGCGATAATGGCGTCCAGTTTGGAAGCAGAACCCTGGACCACCTGGGCCTGCCGCCGCATCAGTGCTTCCCGGAACAAGGTATACTCAGAGGTTCGTTTGGGGACCTGTTGAAGGGCTGCCAGGGCAGAAGCCATGCGGGAAGGCAGGTGAAAAAGTTTGGAGAAATTCTCCCGCCGCTCTGCATTACGATAATACAACTTCAACTGGTTTAAATAATTCAACTCAGGTGCCAGCACACCTAACGCATTATCCAGGTGTACCCAGGTGCAGGTCAATTTGGTAAAGGACCACAACGGTGCAAATTGCGAATCGTGAACCACCCGGTTCACCTGCCCGGTCATAAACGTGAGGGATTTTTGTTCATAAGGTAAATTCTTTATATGAACGCGGGTCTCCCATACCCGCCACACCCGCATCAATTTTTCTTTGACTGTATTGAGATCCACGCGGGGTAAACGGGATGCCAGCAAGAAATAAATTTCAGCAGCAAGCACATATTCTCTTTCCGACAATGCCCGCAGGAACAATTCCTGTTTTTTCAGGCTTTCCACTTCCAGGGAACCGGCACTGCGGCATTCGATCACGGCGATGTGGCTGTCGCGCAGCAAAATGATATTGGTGGTATTCATGTCGCCGTGGAAAAAGTTGTGTGCGAACACCTGGCGTAATGTTGAATGGAAGAGCCGCCGGGCTACTTTACGCAGTTCGATATTGTTGGCTTGCAGCCATGCCTCCAGCCGTTGGGGGTCATTCTGCCGCATGGCAACTAAATCCGAAAGCAGCGCCCCCTGGATAAATTCCATCACCAGGACTCGTTTCCGGCAATATTTGCGAAAGACCCGGGGCACATATACCGGCTCCCGTTGCAGATTTTTATCTAGTGTTTCCAATGATGCAGCCTCNNAAAGACCCGGGGCACATATACCGGCTCCTTTTCGAGATTCTTTTCCAGCGTTTCCAACGCTGCCGCCTCGTAGTAATAATTCAACTCCCGGACTTTGATCTCTTTTAATTCGTGAAAGAGTTCGTCCCATCTCATGCCGGTTAGAATTGAAAAGAACTTCATGAAGCCGATGATGCGGCGAAGCAGCTTAAGGTCCCGGTCAAAAATTTCTTCGGCCAGGGGTTGTTGTATTTTTACAGCGGTCCACACCTGTTCTTTGCGCAGTCGTGCCCGGTGAAGTTGGGAAACCGTGGTGGCGGAGAAGGGTTTTTCTTCAAAGCGGTCAAAGACCTCCTCTAACGGCCGCCCCAGTTCTCCCTCAATGGTCTTGCGGATAGAGGCGAACCCACAGGCACCGCCTCTATCCCGAAGGTCCAGGAGACGCTGGCCAAACGAGGTAGACAGGATTGAACCGCGCATCGTTAGAGTTTGAGCCACGCGGATCCAGAGCATCCCCAAACGCTGCAGATATTTTATGGTGCGCTCCTCACGCCGCGGTGCACTCTTTCGTCCCCTCATTCGCAGCCAGGCATTGCCAAGAAATAGACCCAACAATTGAAAGAGCACATAAAAGGAACGGAACCGCTGCGGACGGACTGTTATTGCCGGTACCGGGGGACGTTCACATGGTTCGATCAAACGTGTTGGAATCAATTCACTGATTGGTGTGCGCTTGCGGTTACTTATACCCTTTTTAGCCATAGTGTATATTATAGAAAATATAGAAGAAAGTCAATACAAATTCCCGGATTCTTCAACTAAGAATTTGGGGACAGTGGCAGCCCTGATTTTTTTCTGTTTTTCAAACAGTGACGAATTGAGGTAACATTTTTATGTGTTCTTTTCTGAATGCCTGCTAATTCATGTTTTATGTCCTAGAAGAAGTGACGATTATATATATTTACATGGGGAGGAAATTGTGATAATCATATTTTATTCCGCAGTCTAGGTTGTTGAATAACTAAAAACAGGTAAACTTAATCATAAATATTTTATCTTTTCAAGGGCGGCAGCATAGTCATTGGTCATTGGCCGTGCGCATCGTTTAATGTCCAATTTATTTTAAGAACAATATACCAGCAATATAGAGGAGCCAGGGGCATGCTTGAACAACAACTAGAAACAAGGGAAACCGGCCTGGAAGTGGCGGTTATCGGTATGGCCGGGCGGTTCCCCGGTGCCAGGAATATCCATGAATTCTGGGAAAATCTGAAAAATGGTGTAGAATCCATTACTTTTTTTACCGATGAAGCTCTGATAGAGATGGGATTCGATTCCTCTTTCCTGGAGAATCCCAACGTTGTCAAAGCCAGGGGATATTTTGCCGGTATTGAGTATTTTGATGCTGCTTTTTTCGGTTACACACCGGCAGAAGCGACTGTCATGGACCCACAAATACGGTTCCTTCATGAATGTGCCTGGGAGGCATTGGAAGATGCCGGATGTGACCCGGACACCTATGACGGGCTGATCGGTGTCTATGTTGGTGCGACAGATAATGTCCATTGGAGATCCTTTGTTTTATGGGCTGCAGGAATGGCTTCCGGGTTTGTTGGCAGTCAGTTTGCAGAGTCCCTGCTGAGTAATAAGGATTTATTATGCTCACGGCTTTCGTATCAATTGAATTTAACTGGTCCCAGTTATACGGTCAATTCAGCATGCTCTACCTCATTGGTGGCTATTCACAGGGGGTGCCGCGGATTATTGGGTGGAGAATGTGATATGGCCCTGGCAGGTGGGGTTTCTATTACTGTACCCCAAAAACAGGGATACCTCTACCAGGAAGGGATGATTGAATCCCCGGACGGTCACTGCCGTGCTTTTGATGCCCAGGCCAACGGTACCGTGTTTGGAAGCGGCATCGGAGTGGTAATCCTTAAACGACTGGATGAAGCCATCGAACAAGGGAATCATATTTATGCAGTGATAAAAGGAACGGCAGTGAACAATGACGGGAAGCGAAAAGTGGGATATACCGCCCCCAGCGTGGAGGGCCAAACTGAAGTGATTCGTGCCGCTTACCAGGTGGCAGAAGTAGACCCGGACACTATTGGGTACATCGAAGCCCACGGTACCGGGACCGCCCTGGGAGATCCCATTGAAATAAAAGCCCTGGTCCGGGGAATGAATCGAACCTCCAGCAGCCGTTGTCCCATTGGCGCGGTGAAAACCAATGTGGGTCACCTGGATACAGCAGCCGGGGCAGCAGGGTTTATCAAGGCTGTTTTGTGTTTAAGGTATCGAATAATTCCGCCTACGCTTCATTTTAAGACTCCGAACCCGGAGTTGGAGTTGGAGAAAACTCCCTTTTATGTCAATACTGAATTGATGGAATGGGAGAGGCAAGGGAACCAGCCGCTGCGAGCAGGCGTCAGTTCGTTTGGTATTGGCGGCACCAATGCTCATGCCATCCTCGAGGAATGGCATGAGGGCAGACGGTCAGACGGTCAGAAGGGTGAGCGGCCTCAATTGATTCTTCTCTCCGCTAAAACAGCATCCGCCCTGGATAAAATGACTGAGAACCTGGCGAATTATTTGAAAAAAAATCTCATTAATCCCGATTTTCCTGCCAATCCTGTAAATCCCGGTTTCCTGGGGGATGTGGCCTACACCTTGCAGAAGGGTCGTAAAGCGTTTATTCACCGTAAGGCGTTGGTTTGTTCTACTGTTGATGAGGCCATCGAAGCCCTGGCTAATCCGGGTTCACCTGCGGTTCAAACCCTGGTCGCCAACGAGGAGTTCCGGCATACGGTGTTTATGTTTTCCGGTCAGGGGAGCCAATATGTAAACATGGGACTGGAACTCTACCAGGAGGAACCGGTGTTCCGTGAAGAAATCGACCGCTGTTTTGATATTTTAACCCCCATGCTGGGGGTCTCAATTAAAGAGGTTCTTTATCCACCTGCAACCTGCAACTTGCAACCTGCACCTGATATCAATCAGACCGAAATTGCCCAACCGGTTATCTTTGCTTTTGAATACGCGTTGACCAAATTGTTGATGAGTTGGGGCATCACAGCGGATGCCATGATTGGTCACAGCATTGGTGAATACGTGGCCGCCTGNNCGGGAGGTGCGATGCTGAGTGTTTCCCTGCCGGAACAGCAGTTGGAACCCATGTTGGCTGAATATCCCGATCTGGCGCTGGCCGCAGTCAATAGTTCATCTCTTTGTGTGGTATCCGGTCCCCATGAAGCCATTGAGAAGCTGGAGAGAGAATTAAACCAAAAAAACCACAAAAACCGTCGGCTCCACACCTCCCATGCCTTTCACTCCTCTATGATGGATACGGTAGTGAAACCCTTTGAGGCGGTGGTTGGCAAGGTAACCCTGGAGAAGCCCAACATTCCTTTTTTATCCAATGTAACCGGTGAATGGGTGACCGTCCGGGATGCCGTGGATCCACGGTATTGGGCCCGGCATTTGCGGCAAACCGTACGTTTTTCAGATGGATTGGCAGTCCTGTTAGGGGAAGAAAACAGGATTTTCCTGGAAGTGGGACCGGGTAATGCATTGAGCACGTTTGTCCGTCAGCATAAGGATAAGAAACTGCAGCAGGTAGTGATCAACCTGGTTCGGCATCCCGGAAAGCAAGTATCGGATATTGGTCATCTGTTGTACCAGATTGGGCGACTGTGGCTCCATCGACAAAAAATCGATTGGCAAGCGTTTCATTCCGGTAACAAGAGATACCTGGTTCCCTTGCCCACTTATCCCTTTGACCAAAAGCGTTACTGGCTCGATTCGGAATACAACCAGGCGCTTAGCGATGACAGCATGGATGCTCGAAGAGGAAGCAGAACCACCATAGGGGCAAGGGCTGAAATAGACGATTGGTTTTACCTTCCCTCCTGGAAGCGTTCCAATATCCGGGATACCAGGAATTTACCTGCGAATTCAAATATGGTATGTCTTATTTTTTCCCCGGGTTCCCCTAACGGTAATGTACTGGCTGCGAGTTTGGAAGAACGATTGAAACAGGGGGGAGTAGATTCCATCGTGGTCTGTCAAGGGACAGCTTTTGAACGTCGAAGCAGGCATCTCTACAGCATCGATCCCCGGGAGGCTTGTCATTATGACCTCCTGGTGGAAGAGCTGTGTAAGGAGAATCGGGTTCCCCAGGGGGTTTTTCATCTCTGGAATGTAACAAAAGAAAAGGAGCTGAAGGAACTGACCAACCAGAAAATTGAAGATGCTCAATATTCCGGCTTTTACAGCCTTATTTACCTGGCCCAGGCCATTGGCAGCCAAAGCATTGAAAAACCCATTCGCATCCTGGTGGTATCAAACCATATGCAGGAAGTGATGGGAGAGGAGGTCCGGTGTCCCGGGAAAGCAACACTGCTGGGGCCGGTGAAAGTTATCTCCCAGGAATACCCCAATATTCAATGCCGCAGTGTGGATATTGATATTGATGGTGATATACTGCCAAACCAAAACCAGGTGCTGCAGAGGGAACGATTGATCCGGCGGTTGTTCACAGAGATGCTCACCGCTACTATTGATTCGGTGATTGCTTATCGAAGCAATCAGCGGTGGGCTCAGGTTTTTGAACCGGTCTCCCTGGAGAAGTCCAATACTGGAACGCCGTATTTAAGGGATAATGGGGTGTATTTGCTAATTGGTGGATTGGGAGGAATCGGTCTGGTGTTGGCTGAACACTTCGCCCGTCAAGCAAAGGTAAAATTGATAATGACCAGCCGTTCCGGCCTGCCGGACCGACAACAGGGGGACAAACTCCGGGAACTGGAGGAGATGGGGGCAGAGGTGCTGGTCATGGCAGCGGATGTTTTGGACCGGCAGCAAATGGAAGGGGTGATTCGCCAGGCAAAAGAGCGATACGGTACGGTTAATGGAGTGATTCATGCGGCAGGAGTTGCAGATTATGGCGGTGTTATCCAGGGAAGACGGGACAAGAAAAGGGCAAAAATGTCGGAAGCTGTATTGGCACCCAAATTAAAAGGAACGATTATCCTTGAAATCTTGATGAAAG
>WVZO01000364.1:41421-54565 GCA_011772425.1 Candidatus Aminicenantota bacterium | reverse complement strand
AGCCCGAAGGGAAAACTTTGCCTAGCACCAAATCTCCAAATCTAAATCTTTTTTTCAATCATAAATATAATGTCACTTTAAACTCTTCACCCAATTCTTTAAAGGTAACCTCTTTATTATTTCTCTCTGCTTCTTTGCACACCATAGGTATACCTCTACCTAATTTGTCAATGTACCTTAGATTTTCCATGAACTTGACTATAATGGGGTTTACCGCATAGGACACACCTGCTTTTAGTTTCTCTATTGTAACTGTATTGGGTAGTTTTCCCGGACTGATGAACTCGATGCGGTCATCGAAAAGGAAGACCCGGATACTGGAACCGGAAATGGCATAATTCCTGTGAACGCAGGCATTGAGCAGTAATTCTCTAAATACTTTGTCACTGTAAATAAACCCGGTATCCACCCTTTTGGTCCCAATGATTGAAGAAGGATGCAGCAAATTATTTTTTATAACCGACAGTGCGGTGTCCACCTGGTAGTCAATCGTACTCTCAATATTTTGCTTATCGATTAAATCCCCGGTTATTTCATTTCCTTTAAAGTGAGCAAAAGAAATACTGGCATTGTAAAGATACCTTTGCGGATTGATGCCGAATATCAATAAACCGGCAACAGTTACGCAGCCATCTTCATCTAATATATCGCTGTTTTTCAGGAGATTGAACCTATCCGCCTCGGTTTCCCGGGAAAAATCGATTTCGTACCGGTTGAAATATTGATCAATCTTTGTCAGGTTTAGATCTGAAAAGGACGTACCTTCAACGCCGTTAGAATCAAAATGGAAAACCCCGCTTTGTTGAAATAACCGCATCAGTTCTGCTTGAGTGGTTACTCTGTTGGTTGACCCTACCCTGATTAAAAATTGGTGTTTAACCGTTTGATAAGGTTTGTCTTTGCCTTTATTAACTTCCAATATTGCGATTTTTTTATTTTCGATTTCTACTTCGTCGTATTCGATTGAGATTGCCGGGATCACATTGTTCCTGGCTATATTTGCAGCCCATTCTTCGAAATTTTTATTCCCCTGTAAACCTGAAATTTCTCCATTATCCTCTACACCCAGTAAAATGACCCCGCCGTTGGTATTGGAAAAAGCAACTATTTCCCTGGCTAAGGAATCGATCTTTACATCCGGCGCTTTGAATTCTACTGAGGAATTCTCACCACCTTTTATCAACTGGATTATTTCTTCTTTATTATACATCGTATATTGCACATAAAAAAACTTAACAACACTCTAACGTACTATTATTTCATATCTGAAGAGTTTTTTCAATAGCGATCCTGAAAAATGGAATTTTCATTTGCCATCCATTAGAGGCCGGGGTTAATGACCACCTTTATTATTTTCTTTTGCCATTCGCCATTCAGCCCTTTTTCTCAATCTCAATTTCATCTCTTATATCATCCAGGTGGATTACCACCCTCTGCAATTCCCTGGTTTCTAAAAAAGGTGTCAGGCACCAAATCCCTTTTCTTGTTTTTTTCCAAAAATTTTTACCCCGGAGCAGTGGGGTGATTACTGAAAAAGCAGATCAATAGTTGATGACAGCAGGTATTTTTTTTACATTCAAAGCCCACGGCAAGCGCAAAAATATATTTTGCTCTTGTATTTTCTTTTGTGCTAGATATTTTTCCTTTTGCGCCAGGTGGATTTTCTTCTAATTCATCTGGATTTAAAGCTGCGGCAGCTAGTTTTAATGCCTGGCCAACTGTTTTTTGTTCTTCTCCAGGTGAATTACATTCAAATCCAGGTGGAAAATCATTCGAGCCACCTGAAAATTCTGTTAATTCATGCGCAAAAATACCTTTTGCGCTTGCCCCAAAGGTTGGGGAAATTGTCTCAAAGGCTGAGGCAATTGTCCCGGAAGTTGGAATATTTATCTCAAAGAATGGGAGAATTGCCCCAGGGGTTGCGGCATTTTTCTCAAAGGCTGTGCGATTTGGATTTGTTTTCGAAAAAAGGAAAAAAGGGGACAAGCAAGAAAATTTTATCATCCTATAGTTTAGCGAATACGGATAAACACACCTAAGCTGAACCCACCCAGGTCGATTCTAGATTTAGGAATGTTTAATACCGCATCCCGCTTAAAAGCGGGGGGATCTGACCACCTGCCTTCGGTATCGTGGATGAAATCCAGGTTGCCGCTGGCTTGCAACCCCGGGAAAAAAGCAGGGATATACAGGTAACTGGCGTAGATTCCCGTAGATAATAGAGCTCTGGGGGAAAATTCCCAGGCAACACCTAGCTGGAAGGCTGGAGACAACCATTGGAAAGAATGTCTGTCACCAAGGGACAATGTACCCCTATAATGAGAACCCAAAGCCATGCTGGAAGAAGCTAAACCGATGCCCACTTCGTACCGAGCCCCTGCAGGGCCTCCCCAGGCGCCTGATTCCCCCAGGTTCACCCCAAGGAGTACGGCCGAAACCTTATATGTCCCTGTGAACGACAAATACGAGATGTAAGACTGTTGGTCCTGGATCAGTTCCAAATCAGGACGTGCCCTTACGTTTCGTTCTCCCAGTGTGACAAACTCAAAACCAAAAGAAAGCCAATGGCGAAGAACATAATCCAAACGTACCCGGACAATGCGATTGGGAACGGCGTAACTGGGCGAATGCATGTGAAATTCATAATTGAAGGCCTGGGGGTCAAGCGGTGATGAATCTGCGGCCACCTGGCATTTCCCCTTGATTTTGACGGGTGAAGAAGGATGGAAAAATGGCCGCCAGGATAACCGGAAACGGCCCATCAAGCCGTTATAAACGTCTTCCTTTTGGGTAAAGCGCCGTAAGAAAACCAGGAATTGTTGGACCTCCGCAGCAGACATGCCCTGGATGGAGTATTTCTTCTTTGGCCGTGGAATTAAAGCGCTTAGCCCGCCCAATAGGCCGCCCAGCGTGCCAAAAACAAGGATACTGAACTGTGGGTAATCATAATGAGTATCCCGGTTGGAAGAGGAGGCTGCTATTACAGTAATAATCCCAATCCCCATGCCATTGAGAGTTACCTTTTCCATCCTGGGTTTGCGAACGATTGAAATTTGTGTTACCCTGTCGATGCTCACCCTTAATTCCTTATCACCTGTCCTGTCAAACAAAACCAGGTTTCGGTCCAATACAGCCAGCAACTCTCCCTTCAACACCTTTCCATCATTCATCCTGACCTTGACGACGTATCGACCGGCGCCCAGCATCAGGTTAGTCCCCAGGACAAAAATCATTACTATCACCCCAAACACCCGAAAACACTTCATAATTTTTCTCCTTATCCCTTTCGGTCTTATGTACATCGCAAATTTTACCAGCAGATTTTATTTACCATACCGTGATAAAAAAAACAACCCCTTTTGAAGAAAAGCACAGCTTTTTTCTCTGGGCACAGAGACATTTTCTCAATACACCAGGAAATTTTTTCCGATCACAAACAAATTTGCTCAATGCACAGAGATACTTTCTTCAATCGCAAGCAAAATTTCTCTATCGGCGCACGAATTTCATGCGCCCGCGCATGAATTTTGTGCTCGCGCGCATGAATTTCGTGACCCGACGCATGAATTTCGTGCGCCGTTGAAGAAAAAAACGTTAATCGCACGGCTTTTTTCCAGATAATCACAGCTCTTTTGCTCTCTCATGAATAAAAAATCTTCATTGCTGTGCTTCTTTTCACTGCTCTCTCAGCCTGGAGCTTCGCCTGTTTACCTTTTTTGTTCTTAATCCTTCATTAGAGCTTACTAATTGCAGCAAATTTATCACCGAACTCAGAAAAGAACTATTTTCTTCTTAAAAAAAAGGCCGATTCTTGACTACTATGAAAATAGCCACGAAGACACCAAGACACAAAGTTACACAAAAGGTTTTATTATAAATGAATCCTTTGTGCCTTCGTGCCTTCGTGGCTAACCTTGTATAGGCCCGTCACGCTATGCGCCGCGCCGCGGGGCTTCGTGGCTAAATTAGAATTCCTGGGCATTTTAAAGAAATTTTTTTCAAAATGTATTATAATGTAAATCTTAAGACAAGGTTGAGGTTGAGGAACAGATTTTCTTCCTTAACCTTAACCTAAAATGGAGGAACAAATAGCAGATCATGAACCTTCGTGAATATCAAGCCAAAAACATATTTTCCCAACATGGTATTACCATCCCCATAGGTAAAATCACAACAACTCCCGAAGAAACCGCAAAAGCAGCCTCAGAACTTAACTCCCAGGTTGTCATTAAACCCCAACTGGGTGTAAAAGGTCGAGGCAAAGCCGGCGGCATCGGGTTTGCCCCTGACCCGGCTGCTGCCTTACAAGAAGCAGAACGACTGCTAAGCCTAACAATTAAAGGAGAAACCGTTGAAAAACTCCTGGTAGAGGAAAAAATCGACATCGCTGATGAACTTTACATTGCCGTTACGGTTGATTATTCCATTCGTCATCCTGTATTGATAGCCAGCTCTGAGGGCGGGGTGGAAATCGAGGAAACCGCTAAAACCCATCCCGAACGTGTCTTTAGAATTCCAGTCAATATCCTTACCGGACCCACCCCCGATGATTTTACCACGATCGCTGATCAATTGGGGCAAGATACGGCCCAATATCTTGAGATACTGTACCGCATTTTCCGCCAATACGATGCCGAATTGGTGGAAATTAATCCCCTAGTACGAACCAAACAAGGGAATTTATGCGCGGTAGATGCAGTGCTAAACATCAACGAGGATTCGGTTTTTCGCCATGAAGAACTTGCGGATTTCAAAAAAGAGATCCCGGTTGTTGACCCCATCTCCGAAGAAGCCTCACGTTCCAGTTGGACCTATATCGACCTGCCCGGCGACATTGGCATTCTCTCCAGCGGCGCAGGTTTAACCATGGCAATCCTGGATTTAATCCACAAGGCAAAGGGAAAACCAGCCAATTTTCTCGATACAGCCCAAATCGATGATGAGGGAATTTATAATGCATTTGATTTGCTGTCTCGCGCTAAAAAGACCCGGGTCTTACTGGTCAATATGTTTGCCGGTTTGAACCGGTGCGACAACCTGGCATTGGGAATTCAACGGTATCTGAACGATCACCCCATGGAAATTCCAATTGTCGTACGGATGATCGGAAACCGTGAAGAAGAAGGACACCGCATATTAAGGGAAATAGGTATCGAACCTTTCACCCGCCTGGAAGATGCTATTGAACATGCTGTCAAATTGTCAAAGGAAGCAGAGGTGTAAGATGAGTGTTTTTGTGAATGCTGAAACAAGGGTATTGGTTCAGGGGATAACCGGGGAAGCTGCCCAACATCATACAGAAGTGATGATGAACTATGGAACCAACATCGTGGCTGGAATGCGCCCCGGTTCAGGTGGAATGACCGTTTACGGTGTACCAGTTTATAATACTGTTGCAGAAGCAGTAGAGGCAAAAAAACCTAATGCCTCCATCCTGTTTGTCCCGGCAAAGGTTATGAGACAGGCGGCATTTGAAGCGCTGGACGCCAATATTGGTCTTATAGTTATGGTTTCCGAACATGTTCCCCTCCACGATACCATGGAGATCATTGCCAAAGCTAAAGAATCGGGAGCAGACGTGATTGGACCTAATACACCCGGACTTATTGCCCCTTCGCTTCACTGCAAAATCGGTTTTGTTCCTTCACAGTATTATATACCCGGACCTGTAGGTGTCGCTTCTCGCAGCGGTACCCTGACATACGAAATTGTCTCTCGTTTGACATTAGCAGGAATCGGCCAAACAACCTGTGTCGGTGTCGGGGGAGACCCGATTGTGGGCACGACATTTTCTAAGATGGCTCGCTTGTTTGAAGCAGACCCTGAAACAAAAGCAATTCTTCTTATTGGTGAAGTAGGCGGCAGTATGGAAGAAGAAGTCGCGGAATTGGTGCAAAAAGGTGAGATTACAAAACCGGTTGTGGCTTATATTGCCGGCCGCACAGCTCCGAAAGGTAAACGAATGGGACACGCAGGCGCCATCATTGCCGCAGGACGCGGCAGTATCGAAAGCAAACTCAAGGCCTTCGAAGCTGCCAATATTCCTGTGGCTGCTATCCCGGATGAAGTCGTTAAACTGGTTAAAGATAGTTTATAACCAGGGGGCTCTTTTCGAGAAAACCCCACTGCATGGGGGAGCAAACGCACTCTAATAAAAAGTTTTGCGGGGGTCCAGGGGGTGGTTTTTCAAAAGAACCCCCTGGTCGCCGAAGGCAAAAAAAGTTCTTATAGAGTTCTAATAGGAGTTCAGGATGGACATTCTAAAATTTTTTTTCTTAGTTTTTATGTCCATCCTGTAGATAAAATACGGGTTAGTAGATCCGCACGGAGGGCATCAGTTTTTTCAGAGTGCCCGTGCGGTACGAGAGATTAGCTTTAATAAGAAAGAAAAGATTTATGGATTGTCATTTGCTCTTCTTAAATTTCTGACCTACCTGGGGCTGCGGCCGCCTAAACTAGATGCCAACAGCTTACCCCCCTGAGGTTGAAACATTTATTACATGATATGCACGATGCTTTATCTATTTCATTTTCTTTGAATTTTAAAAGTAAATCCGGCTCTCTTATAAATGGCCTACAAAGACTGATTAAATCCGCATCACCTGAACGTAATGTTTGTTCGATAAATTCCAGGGTTCTATATCCACCAACCGATGCCGTAGGTATGCCAACTTCTTTGCGAATCTCCCTGGCATGATCTCGAAAATATCCCTCTTGATCAATATTGGCAATGTCCTTTCTAACTGAACCCAATTTGGATTCTGCCATCCCTCCTGAAATTTCAATGAGATCAAGACCTGCATCTTTTAAAAGCTTTGCCGATTCAATGGCCTGGTTAAGAGTGAGCCCTCCTTCTATAAAATCTTCTCCATTTAGTTTTGCCGATATGATAAATTTTTCATTTACTGTTTGTTTGATTCCTTTAATGATCTCGACAACGATACGGGTTCTTTTTTCCTGGTCTCCACCATAATCATCGGTTCTGCGATTGGTATAAGGAGAGAGAAACTGACTCAAGAGGTATCCGTGGGCAACATGAAGCTGAATGCCGTTAAAACCCGCTTCTTCTGTTCGACCCGCTGCCTTAATAAAGGCATCGATTACTTCCTTAATCTGCGTTTCTGTCATTTCCAGGGGTTGGGTTTTGTATTTGGAGTCAGGTACGGCTGAGGGTGCCCAGATGGGACCGGGATTACCCTTTGGACGAACCTGTCTCCCGCCGTGAACGATTTGCATAATAAATATAGAATTCGAATCTCTAAAAAGTTTTGTGACTTCTTTCCATGAGGGAATCAGATCATCGGAATAGATTCCTGTTTGTCCGGGGGCCGATTTGCCATTGGGCATCACATAAGCAAATCCAGTGATAACAATACCTATGTTTCCTCTTGATAATTCTTTATATAGTTCTAAAAACCTCTTCCCAGGTCTACCATCATTATCTGCCAGGTATTCACATGTTGCTGACCGTACAAAACGATTCATGGCCTGGAATTTTTTCACCGATAAGGGCTTAAAACTTATCATGAATTTACTCTTAAAACTTGACAACGATACCGGCCCAGGTGAACCCGGCACCAAAAGAGGCCATTAAAAGATGACTACCAGGCTTTAGTCTTCCTTCTTTCCGGGCCTGGTCCAGTGCCACAGGAATACTGGCAGAAGACATATTTCCTGTCTTATCGATATTGATAAGGGTTTTTTCAAGAGGTATCCGGGCCCGCTTTATGGTGGCATCGATTATCCTGATATTTGCCTGGTGAGGGATAAAAAGGTCAATATCCTCGCTTGAAAGATTGGCCAATTCAATCGCCATTAATGAGGCTTCTTGCATTTTTTTTACCGCATGTTTGAACACTTCATTCCCATTCATATGGATGGCATGCAATTTTTTCTCTACAGTTTCCCTGGAAGCCGGCATGGCACTTCCACCTGCCGGCTGTATCAGCAGGTCCCCCAGGTTACCATCTGCAGCCCAGTAGGTAGACATCACCCCTCTGTCTGCCTCGGTTTGACCTAAAATAACCGCCCCTGCCCCATCTCCAAATAAAACACAGGTATTCCTGTCTTCCCAGTTCATAATTTTCGTCATACTCTCTGAACCGGCAAGAAGAATTTTTTTAGCAGCACCGGTTTTCATTAACGCATCAGCCATGATCAACCCATACAGGAACCCGGAACATGCGGCACCGATATCAAAAGAGGGTATGGGTCTGATCCCTAATTTTTTTTGAACCCAGTTGCCGGTGGAAGGATAGGCATTATCACCTGAAATCGTCCCCACAATAATTAAATCGATTTCATCAGGCATAATTCCTGCATCTTCAATGGCCTTTTTCGAGGCTTCAACCACCATATCTGACGTGGTCTGATCCTCGGTAGTAAAATGTCTTTCCTTTATCCCGGTTCGAGTTGTAATCCATTCATCCGATGTATCGACCCTTTCAGCCCAATCACCGTTAGTCAGTACTCCTTCCGGCAAATATGAACCTGTCCCTAAAATCTCTGTACGAATCATTCTAATACCTTCTCTTTTGTGGATTCAGAAAGATTAAGTAGATTTATATCATATTTAGATCAATAAATCAAATGATAAGCAAAAGAAACCGGCTCGATTATTGTTTTGCTTTTTTTGCTTTCCTGATTTTTATCGGCGCAATAACCAGGAGCGGAATGATATTAAGAAATATGGCTGCATATCCCAAAGAACCATAACCGACGGCAACAATAGCTATAAGACCAAACAAAGAAATCCCGGCAGAAATAATCAGGCATATAAAGCATATGGTTATTCTTTTTATGCGCACACCTTTAAATATACCACTGTCTCTTACCCAAAAGGTTTCAAATCTCTTAACAGCCCCGAATATCAATCCTACTCCTGTCGATATAAGAGCAAAGAATAAAATCAGGGAATAAAGAGCATTTAACCATGAATGCTCTAATTGGGTTGTGACAAAATATACAGGTAATTCTTCTATGACAACCTCGGGGAAAAAACCCAGCAGCATAATACAGACCAAGACAAGCATGGTTCCATTTATCAGGAAACCATATAAAGCCGCTTTTAAGCAATTTTTCCTGGTTTTCAGTGTCTCGGAAACCGAAACGATGGGGGCAACAAGCACCGATTGGAAAGAACCATACAGCAGTGCCATCCAGAGGATTTTACCAAATCCTGCTGTGGTTGTTTTTGCACTGACTACTTTGCTAAGGTTAGCCGTTCCTATTCCAAATGATATACCCAGAATTGTTACGATTACCAATGCTGAGATTATGAAAACAGACATGGCAGTGGATGCACTTCTTACCAGTCCGGTTCCAAATATGGTAAATAATAATAGGATTGTTCCGATTATTAAAACAGCGATTCCATATGGGACAAGCAACTTTTGATGGAGCAATTCAGAGGCACCGGCAATAGCGACTCCTGATCCCAGCAGTACAGCATACAGGTAAAGCACATCCCATAATGTCGGCAGCATTTTATTGTAAGGGGCGTATAATTTTTTAAACAAATTCTTGTAGTCATAAATTTTATGTATTCGCGCAAATTCCAGGCCATTATATATGGCAATACCCATAATCAGCATGGACAGCATCCCTATCCATATAGAATGCCATCCGAACTGGACAAAGAATTCAACTTCCTGTCTCCCGGTGGCAAAACCGGCGCCAGCATGTGACCCGAACCAAACAGCTGCCACTCCAACCGCAGCAGGTAAAACAATTTTTTTCCTGGTCATATTTATCTCCTCAAAATCAAGATTTTTTTAGCCATTTCTTGACATCTTTCGATGCATTTATTCGTGATTCGGTAATGTAGAGTTCATGGTTTTTTTCTATATCGGATAATTTGTAATAATAATTTACCATTATTCCTGCTGACTGTTTTAAACCTTTTTCGGACGTATCTCCAAGCCAATTAATACGCTCGATAAACGCCCCGTTTTCCAGGTGAAAATTTGCCACCGGGTCCAATGCTTTTTTACCTCTTCTCTCTTGAAGAAGATAACCAACACACAGTCTCATAAGAATTGGTTTCAGGGTTTTAGATACATCCGGTTTTATACTCCAATTGGAATCTAAAAGTTCCAGTAGGCCCTTTGCAGCGTTTTTGTGATCATTCACGGATTTAACGGCTTTAATCTCAGAAGGACTCAAAATTGACTCATCCCCGTTATTAAGAATCGGATCAAGCCATTTTCTAAAGTTCGGAACCGGTGAAAGAGTGACAAAATGTTTAAGGCCTTTTAATTTGTTTGACAACTCATTGACAACGCGTTTAATAAGAAAGTTTCCCAGGTTAATACCGGCAAGCCCCTTTTGCGCGTTGGAGATAGAGTAAAAAACTGCGGTATCAGCCTCTTCCGGCTTGATTGTTTTTGCTTCTTCATCCAATAGTTTCCGGATACTATTGGTTATTTCACTAACCAGTGCCACCTCTACAAAAATGAGGGGTTCATCCGGCATTTTGCTGTGAAAAAAGGCATAGCAGAGTCGATCGGAATCAAGCCTGTTTTTTAAATCAGCCCAGGAGCGAATTTCATGTACGGCTTCGTATTTAATTAGTTTTTCAAGAAGCGAAGCAGGCGATTGCCAGGTAATCTCTTTAAGATCCAGGAGACCGATATCAAACCAGGAGGACAGGATGTCTTCCAAATCTGCATCCAGTTTTTGCAAGTAGGGATCGTTTTTTCTTATGGGCAGCAGCTCCGCTCTAAAATCGATTAAAAACTTGAACCCGTTGGGCAAGCTGTTAAACTGCTTTAAAAGTTTGACACGAGGTGGGATCAGGGCTCTTGAAAGCTCCATTTCTGCCTTTATCCGCGCATCTTCATCTTCCGGTTCCTGGAACTTTAGTATTATATCGATCACTTTATTGATGTCTATATCGAATTCCCGGGCCAGGACCTTCATAAATCTCTCTCGGCCTTTTATTGAAAGATTAAGATATATCTCGCCCAGTTCAACGGCTCTTGATCGACTGGAGATTTCGCCGCCTCTGGCAAAAACGCAATTATCAATCATTTTTTTTATATGCTTTTCATCTCCACCGGAAAGATCAGGACCTACTTTCCCGGTAACAGCTCGTCGTGTCAAACTTTTTATTTTTTCCCAGGCCTTTAAAATTTCATTCATTGTTCATTTTTACGGCTGCAACCGGCAAAAAAACCGATAAAAATATCCCTTTTTATTCATTAATGTATATTAAAAGAAATTAAAAAATATGTCAATAGCTGTATGTAACTCTAAATCCACTTCCTAGAGGATAAGTCGCTGCGGGTCTACTTGCCGGCGCAGGATGTCCAGTTCCTCGACAGTAGGAGGTAAAAGCTCTTTGGCATGACAGATATCAATTGAAAAACCGGTGCAGCATTGAATCTCTTCGGGTGTGGTTCCCGGGTAGAAACGGTCAAGAACCATCTCTTTTGTTACTTCATCAAAGCGCATGACTGCTTTGTCCGAAATAACACAGGATGGGCCGCCGTGTTTGTATCCCTGGCGTTCTCTTCCGCCCGGTCCGTCAACGTATCCGGGAGTAGTAAAATAATCCAGTTTTTCCACGAATCTTCGACGTTCGTGTTTGATAAAGACCATGGTGCGGCCCACAAAGCTGCCTACATCGCAGGCACCTCCGGACCCGGGAAAACGTACGTTTGGTTTGGTATAATCTCCAATGCAAGTAGAGTTGAGGTTGCCGAAGCGGTCAACCTGGGCGGCGCCCAGGATACCCAGCAAGCGCGGCCCCAGGAAACGGTTTTGCATGGTGGCAAAGGCTTCGGCGAGTCCAGCATTGACACAGGAGCCGAACATTAACCTGGGGTCTGCCACAGTAAGGGGAATCTCGCGAAGATCAGGATCAATGGCACCGGTTTCGAAGAAAATAATCGATTTTGGTGCATGGATATATTTTGCTGCCATTGCTGCCAGCAGTGAGATCCCGGTACCGCAAAACACGATGTCTCCGTCATGTATCTCCCGTGCTGCAGCAATCGCCATCAATTCCCGGGACGTATACGTATTGTTGTTCATTTTATAATTTATCCTCTTTCTAGACCTGGTGTGTAACCGTAGGGTGGGACGGCCCGGATGCGCTTTAAAGCTTCCCCGCCGATCTTTTTTAAATATTTTTCATGACTATTTACTGTCAACACGTATTCATCGAGGTAAGCTGAGAACTTCTTATCGTCTAAAGCCATGGTACGGTACATGTTAAGGTGTTGGGCATCGTAGTCATAGTAACCGTAACAGGCAGAAGGGTGTGCGCCGTAAGGCACGTGTACCACGGCATCAACAACAAAAAAGGGTATCTGGTTGCGGTCGGGCTCGGCACGTAGAACCTTTGGTTCAACCAATTCCTCGCATGTTACGATCACATGTTGTGCAGCCCTTGCCTGTTCGATATCGGCGAATGTAAGACCGGAAATACGCACCGTGCCCTGGTAGTCTGCTTGCTGCACATGAAGGACCGTCACATCAGGGTTGATTGCCGGTACCAGGACCACTGGTTCCTGACCATCCTTTGCAAAGGGATTGTTTTGAACCAGCAGCTTGTGATCAGGTAATCGTGGATTCTTGCGGCGCATTTCAGAATTAAAGCCCCACTTTTTCACAATATCCGTGCCCATCCCGGACTTAACCGGCAGGAAAGGAACTCCCATTGCCCCTGCTTGAAAGCGTAAGGTCATTTGATAATTGGTATAATCTTCTACCAGGAGTTCCCCTTTTTCGACTGCTTTGCGAAAGCGTACGCATGTGGGAGCAAACCGGCCGTTTGCCCCATAGGCTATTTCCACGGCTTTTACGCAGCCGGCACCGATAAGAATATCGAGGGTTTGTCCACCGGAATGAATGTATACATGAAGATTTTTTTTGCCCTGGCGAATCATTTCGTACGTGCAAGCCATGGGTTGGCGGTTGACGGTAAAGCCGCCAAAGGATATATGGCAGCCGTCATGGATAAAGAGATTTACCGCTTCTGTAAGGGTTTTAATTTTGTCTGAGTTTTTCAACTTACTTTGTACCTCTTTACTTTATTTCATTGAATATTTTAATCGACTATTAGAATTATTTCAAGAAGATTTTTAGCCACGAAGCCCCGCGGCGCGACGCATAGCGTGACGAGCCTATATATAAGATT
>WVZO01000364.1:38098-41329 GCA_011772425.1 Candidatus Aminicenantota bacterium | reverse complement strand
AGTTCAGGATGGACATACAAAAAGTTTTTAAGTTTTTTTAGTTTTTATGTCCATCCTGTAGATAAAAATATGGGATATTAGATCCGCACGGAGGGCATCAGCTTTTTCAGAGTGCCCGTGCGGTAGGAGAGTTTGATTTTTTTAAAAAAATGTGCGCACGTCTATTGATATAATAACGAATTTAATATAAAATATAACTATGATGGAAATTGGTTTTATTATAAATAAACTCTTTTATAGGGGGTAAAAATGTTTATGCAATACATAAAGAGGTTATTGGGTTTTTTTGGTATTTTTATCTTGATTTCTTATCTTGGTTTACCGCTTTTGGGGGCTTCTATTTCCTTTGGTCAGCCATTATCTGATGATTGGGTGGTTGATGATTTGAATGATGGATTAGTGGCGTATTATCCTTTCAGTGGAAATGCCAATGACGAAAGTGGGAATGGAAATAATGGATCCGTCTATGGTGCTGTACTGACTCAGGATAGATTTGGACGAGTTAATTCCGCTTATCATTTTGATGGTATTGACGATTACATTGACCTTGGCACCAGCAATAGTCTTAAGATGGCCGATGCCGTAACAATATCGGCATGGATTAAAATGGAATCGTTTACTCCGCGTTATCAAAATATCATATCTGACCATGGTCCTAATGAGATATATGTTGGGTGTGGCAAAATTCTGCGCTTTGAATACTCTACCGTGCAATTCCACGTTGGCGGTATACATGGTTTTGGCACATCGATATACGTTAAAAAAACCTTTGATGCTGAAGTACTAAATCAATGGCTGCATATAGTTGGCACATATGATCGTAATACATTACGGCTTTTTATAAATGGGTCACAAGTAGATACAAGAAGCTACAGTAAGCCGTTAAGCGTGACTCCTAATCCTGTCCTGATTGGGAAGTCAGGATTTGAAGATTGTTTGCAAGGAATTATTGACGACCTTCGAATTTACAATCGTGCACTATCCAAAGCCGAAATCCTACAACTCTACAACCTTAGTACTTTTGAGATTATCCAAAAAGTGGATAAGTCTTTCGTTTGGCATGGTGCTGAAGTCACCTATACAACGACTTACAGAAACACTGGAGACGCTGATGCTTCAAATGTTGTTATTGAAATTACCCTGCCTTCAACATTGGAACTGATTAATGGAAGTATATCAAATGGTGGAACTTATAACTCCACAAATCGCCGTATAAGCTGGAATGTTGGTTCACTTCAAGCTGGATCGGAAGCTCAGACAGTGACCTTCAAAGCAAAGGTAGCCTCCGGGATAGCTGATGGAACAAATATTGTCCTTACCGCACAGATATCTTCAGCGGAAAAGCCTGAACCAATTACCTCAAGCGTTACCACAACAGTTGCTTTGCCAAAAATTACGAGTATTTCACCGGATAAAGGTGGTAATACCGGCTCAGTAACGGTAACTATTAATGGACAGTATCTTGACCCCCATGCAGCGATAAAACTGTCAAAAACAGGTCAAACAGACATTATTGCTTCTATCGTAACGGGTACATCGCAGGGAACACAACTTGAAGCAACTTTCAACCTTACAGATAAAACACCAGGCACCTGGGATTTGGTTGTTAACAACCCGGGTGGAGGATCAAGCACACTTTCGAATGCTTTTACCATCGAGTCAGGAGGAGCACCAAAATTGTGGGTAGAAATAGTAGGAAGAGAGCAAATAAGAGTGGGTCGTCCAACTGAATATTTATATCGATACGGGAATGCAGGGAATGTAGATGTTGAAATGGGTTTTCTAGATTTGGAACTTCCTGAAGATTTTATCTGTGTAAGTGTAAAAGACGGCAACCAGAATGTTATTTGGGCTCAAGAGACAAATTCGGAAGAGCCCCTAACCTTTGTAATTGCCCCTCTTTCCCCAGGTGAAATTCGAGAATTGCGCGTTACAATTATTGCCACAAGAGCAGCGGCACAATTTTCAAGTGATAAATCAAAGCCAAATGATTTTGTGGTAGCGCCTTTTTTAGTGTTTTTGGGAAAAACACTGTTACAAAGTGCAATTGAGGATTTTGCACAAAAGCTCTTTGAACATAAATGGGATGAATACGGTACCTTAAATGTAAGTGGGATTGAAATCTATATACAAGATTGGGCTACTGCATTTAAAGAGGCATCGAAAGACTTTTTTTCTCAGAATTTTTTGATATTTTCAGTCAAATCCTGGTTTTCCGGAGGTACAGATAAAACGATTAAAATACTGGAAAAAATTGGGAAAAAAACAGCGGCGAGTCATTTAAAATTCCTAAAATTGGCAATTCTCGATATTCCAGGTTGGGCAACAGCTATAAAGAAAAACCTGGATAAGAATCCATATCTTAAAAAATTAGCTGCATTAATAAAAAAATTGGTAACCCCCGTCATTTCGTGGGACCCCAATGACAAAGCTGGTCCCACTGGTAACGATCCAGACGGAACTTCAGCACAATTACAAAAACATTTTATTACAACTGATCATTCTTTTCCTTACATGGTCCAATTCGAAAACCTGGAAACCGCTACAGCCGCGGTTCAAGATATGAAAATTTCCGACCAACTGGATTCCAATCTAGACTGGTCCACTTTTTCCTTTGATACCATCCAAATTGGCACTCATACTATTTCAGTGCCTCAAGGAAGTCAACGTTTCAGCACCTCGGTGGATTTCCGACCTGAAATGCAGGTTATTGTGGATGTAGAATGTACGTTTAATTCTTCTTCGGGGCTGGCTCAATGGATTTTCCGCGGAAAAGATCCCAACACCGGTGAACTGGCTGACTTCCTTCCGCCCAATACAGAAAACATTGACCCCAAAGGTCGAGGGTGGGTATTGTACAATGTAAAACCCAAAGCCAACCTTGCTACCGGGACGGTTATCAAAAATAAGGCAACCATTGATTTTGAGATTGATATACCACCTGCGCCCATGAATACACCGGAATGGATCAACACCATTGATATCACCAAACCTGAAAGCCATGTCCTGGCACTCAGCCCAACCCAAAACTCGGCGTCTTTTACTGTCCAATGGCAAGGNNCGGAAGTTCGTATGTTGAATGGCTCTCCAACACCACTGAGACATCAGCAGCGTTTACCGGCTTATACGGTCACTCTTATGCCTTCTATAGTATTGCCAAAGACAATACCGGCAACCAGGAAGATATCCCTGCTGCCCCTGATACAACAACCACTGTTAGCGGCTCTTTAA
>WVZO01000364.1:34384-38051 GCA_011772425.1 Candidatus Aminicenantota bacterium | reverse complement strand
TTTTGGCGCTGCCTCCGGGAGTGTGGTAACCCAACCGCAAAACGTGCTGATCAGCAGCCCAGGTGGAGGAATATTAAACTGGACAGCCGTACCCAACCAGGATTGGCTCCAGGTCTCACCAACCAGTGGAACGGGTGATAGTATTATGACCGTGTCTGTGGATGCTTCCGGGCTTTCACCAGGAACCTACAATGGGTCCATCACTGTCACAGACCCCAATGCGTCCAATTCACCTCAAACAATAGACGTTACTTTGAATGTATACAAATCAGGTATAACTTCGAAACCCTTTGGAGAATTTGCCACACCGATTAACGGTTCCACAGTTAGAAGCAGCATTCCAGTAACCGGATGGGTACTGGACGATATTGGTGCAGAGAGTGTTAAAATCTACAGGAAAGAAGGGAAATCACTGGTTTATATTGGCGATGCAGTACTTGTGGAAGGTGCACGACCTGATGTGGAACAGGCCTACCCGGATTATCCTCAAAATTATAAAGCCGGATGGGGCTATATGATGCTTACCAATTTCTTACCCAATGGAGGTAACGGAACTTTCAATATCCATGCCATTGCAGCAGACACAGAGGGGAATGAAGTTACATTGGGAGTTAAAACTATCACCTGTGACAACGCCAATGCAGTAAAACCCTTTGGCGCCATCGATACTCCAACACAGGGAGGAACAGCATCCGGCAGAAATTTCATAAACTGGGGCTGGGTATTAACCCCGCAGCCCAACAGCATTCCCACAGACGGATCAACCATTAAGATATGNNTCCAACTTATAATGTTTACCGCAAAGATATTGCCACTCTTTTTCCGGGTTATGCCAACAGTAACGGTGCTGTCGGTTATTTCTATTTGGATACCACTTCGTATGAGAACGGTGTGCATACCATCCAGTGGACAGCCGCAGATGACGCTGGAAACACCGACGGAATCGGCAGTCGGTATTTTACCATTCAGAATACGGGTGCTAGTGGTCAACGATCATTGGTAAATGCTCATTGGTCATTGGACAATAAAAGGCTCTCCTCGATTCCTTTTGATTATTTCGAGCCTGTTAAAATTAAAAAAGGATATAACCGTAATGTTGAACCGGAAAAGATTTATCCCGATGATAAGGGCATGATTACGATTGAAATCAGGGAATTGGAACGGGTAGAAATAAATCTCAATAATAACAGAGCTGAGGTTGAGGTTAAGGCTAAGGTTGAGGAGGATAACTCAGATAATTCAAACTTCTACAGCGGTTACCTGGTGGTAGGTAATCAATTAAGACCGCTTCCTGTGGGTTCCACATTGGATGTTGAAAGAGGTGTTTTTTATTGGCAGCCCGGACCGGGGTTTATTGGAGATTACCGGTTTGTATTTGTTGGGAAAATCCAGGATGGTGAAATGAATCTGAAGAATATTAACGTGAAGATTGGGCCGAGGTAAGGAGGTCTGACTGGATTTTAAGGAGTGATATAAAACTTAAAGATACAATGGAGGAGCAAATGATTAAAGAAGTTTTAGTGGTATTTTTTGTTGCATTTTCTATATCTTTCATACTTAACGCCCAGGAGTGGGAGGAAGAGATTAAATTAGGTTCTGGGATACAAACGAATATTGCAGTTGNNAGAGTTGTGATGGAGGAAATACCTGGGATGAATTTAAACTATTGTCTCGAGCCGAGGGGCATTGTCATTGGCCGGATATTGCAATCGATTCTAAGGGCACTATTCATGTAGTGTGGGGTGATGAGTTTACTGATGGTAACTCCAGCACATATGTCATTTATTACTCAAAAAGTACAGATGGTGGTGATTCTTGGACTGTGCCAAAACAAATAAGGAAAAATACAGTAGACGAATCTCAATATCCGAGAATTGGTATAAATTCAAACGATATTATTTACGTAATTTGGTGTGATGTTTGGCCTCCGGGAGCAATTGGGGAATATAGTAGTAAGTATTTCTATATAAAAAGTGATGATTTTGGTAATACATGGTCTGAGCCAAAATTGATAACCTGGGGAACATATGGATGGGACTCAGATGTGGAGATAGATTTAAACGATAATATTTATGTATTTTTCAACTTTATAAAAGAAAAAACTGAAGCAGGTTTATTTTGTTTTAAAAGTACAAATAGTGGAGATACCTGGACTTTTTCCAAACCATGTGGATGGGGTGGTCCCTTTGCTACAATAGATACAAATAATGTTATTCATTTGGCCTATTGGGTAAATGATGAGATATGCTATCAAAAAAGCCAGGACGGAGGTCAAACCTGGACAGAACCAAAGAAATTGGATTCTGCTTCCGGAATTCCATCTCAAACAGCAATAAAACCAAACATAGCAAGTGATTCCAATAACGCCCTTCATGTCGTATATGATAACTCTGCTTCGGAAAAATCTGAGTTATATTACCAGAGGAGTCCGGATGGAGGGGAAAATTGGACAAAAAAGGAAAGACTCACCTATAAAACAGGAGTTTTTACTGAGCCGAAAATATCTGCGGATAGTAACCTGGGCATTCATATCGTTTGGGAGTGTTATACTCATAAAGAAGTTTACTATAAAAGAGGTCTTTTCACGAAGCCTGAAGCTCCCACGGACCTTGGAGTGACAGCAATATCGAGTAATATATGTGAATTGACCTGGCATGATAACTCAAATAATGAAGATGGATTCAAAATCGAGAGGAGTTTATATGCTGATAAAGAATTCAACGAGGTGGGGTTTGTGTTGGAAAATATTACATCTTATACTGATACGGAATTTAATGCGGGTACCACTTGCTATTACCGGGTGAGAGCTTGTTATGGTCCGGCTTATTCCGAGTACAGTAATACAGCTTCTTTAACCCGCTCCACGATTCAATTGGATCGAACCCAATTTTATTTCGGAGCAACAACCGCAGGAGCCACAACCGGTTCGCAGCGTTTTTTAATTAGTAACATAGGCGGCGGTACCCTGAACTGGTCGGTAACAACCGACAAAAATTGGCTGAACTGCAACCCTTCTTCCGGCACAAGTTCTGGTTCTGTGAATGTTTCGGTTGATGCTTCGGGGTTATCTGCCGGGAATTATATCGGTGCCATTAATATTGAAGACCCCCATGCCTCTAACTCCCCCCAAACAGTAAATGTGTCACTGGTGGTATTCGATTCCGGTTCAACGAATCCTCCCTTTGGCACTTTTGAAACCCCTGTTCACGGTTCCACTGTACAAAGCAGTGTAGCGGTCACAGGATGGGTCCTGGATGATATCGGAGTAGAAAGTGTAAAGATATATCGTGAGTCCGGGAAAAACCTTGTTTATATTGGGGATGGTCTTTTTGTTGAAGGTGCCCGTTCTGACATAGAGCAAGCTTATCCAAGCTATCCGATGAACTACAAAGCTGGCTGGGGGTATATGATGCTCACCAATTTCTTACCCAATGAAGGAAACGGAACCTTCAAGATCCATGCCATTGCAGCAGATACAGAGGGACATGAAGTCACATTGGGTGTTAAAACTATCACCTGTGACAACGCCAATGCAGTGAAACCCTTTGGCGCCATCGATACCCCAACTCAGGGAGGTACGGCATCCGGCAGCAATTTCATAAACTGGGGCTGGGTATTAACCCCGCAGCCCAACAGTATTCCTACAGATGGTTCTACCATTACTGTT
>WVZO01000364.1:277-34289 GCA_011772425.1 Candidatus Aminicenantota bacterium | reverse complement strand
TCATTGGACAATAAAAGACTTTTCCGGATTCCTGTTGATTACTCTGAGCCCATTGAAATTACAAAGGGTTATAAACGAAATAACACACCGCAAAAAATGGTTCCCGATGAAAAAGGCTTTATAAATATTGAAATCAGGGAATTGGAACGGGTAGAAATAAATCTCAATAACAACAGAGCTGAGGTTGAGGTTAAGGCTGAGGTTGAGGAGGGCAACTCAGATAATTCAAACTTCTACACCGGTTACCTGGTGGTGGGCAATCAAATAAGGCCACTTCCAATCGGCTCCACACTGGATAGCGAAAGAGGTATTTTTTACTGGCAGCCAGGTCCCGGGTTTATAGGTGTGTACAGGATTGTTTTTATAAAGAAAGAAAAAGCAGGAATGATAAGTAAAAAAAGTATAATAGTAAAGATTGTCCCGAAGTTTACGTAATACAAGAAAAAGAAAATTCCAAATTACAAATCCCAAATTACAAACAAATTCCAAATCCCAAATTACAAACCCTTCTTTCGAAACGAAGTACAACGACCATAATGGGGTACGAAGTCAATTGGCAATTGGCAGTTGGCAGTTAGCAAGTAGGAAGAAAAGAAAGAGAATGGTACCAGTGGGAAATACCCTTATGAAGTGTGGTACGATGATTGACCTTGTATAAAAAGCTTTTGCGGGGGTCCAGGGGGCAGTTTTCTCGAAAAGAGCCCCCTGGTCGCCGAAGGCCTACTCGAACTCTGAAACGGCTTTAAGAATAGCTTTTGTAATTCCCGGCTCAGTTTCGCTGTGACCGGCCTTTTCTACAATAATCAATTTTGATTTTGGCAGGCGTTGATGAAGTCGATAGGCACCTATAGGTGGAGAGGCCATATCGTAACGTCCATTGATTAGGGTAATAGGGATATGCCTGATTTTTGTGCAGTTTCGCAGTATTTGCCCTTCCTCCAGGAAAAGGCGGTTGCTGGCATAGTAAATATCTATGATGTAAGATTGCTTAAAATCCTTAAAAGATACCCGGGAAAAATACCTGGAAAGAGTCTCATCCGGGACTTCCAATCTTGTCATTTTAAATTCAAGTCTTCCCAGCGCCATCAGACACTTTTCCTGTTCTGCTGCATCATTGCCCTGGAGTAAATGCCAGATATAATCGGGAATTAGACGTGTTTCATCCTTTGGTATTGTTTTTCTTAACTGGTCATACTCGGCGGGATAGAAATGCCTAATGCCTTTATAATGAAATTCAATCTCCTCTTTTGAACCGGTAAATACTCCCCGCAGGATCATTCCTGTCACATTGTCCGGGTATGTTTGCGCATACGCCAGGGCCAGTGTTGTTCCCCAGGAACCGCCGAAAATAAGGACTTTTTTGAGTTTAAGGTGATTTCTGAGCCGTTCGATATCCTCTACCAGGTCTTGGGTGGTATTCTCCCGGATTTCATTGGATGGTTTCGACTTCCCGGCTCCCCTTTGATCGTGCAATACAATGAAAAACTTCACTGGGTTGAAATAGCGGCGAAGGCGGGGGTAGCTGCCGTAACCTGGCCCGCCATGTAAAACCATAACCGGTTTTCCTTGTGGATTACCGCAGCATTCATAATAAATTTCATGTAACTGGCTTACCTTTAAAAAACCGGTTTTAAAGGGTTTAATTTCAGGAAACAACTCGCCGGGCTTTGTTTTCTGCTCCGTTGCTCCTGCTGAAGAATCTTTTGCCGTTGATGTAAAACACAAAAAGCTTAAGCATATTAAAAAAAATAAAATCCTTTTGCCTGAAACCATTAAAGCCTCCTCTATCAGACTTTATGTGAATGTCTACTTTTTCTTTTTCCTTTTTTATTTGGCGGGGCCGATGTATTTCAATTCACTGCCGTAAAATATGAGCACCAGTTTAATCAATGTGGTTTTGCCGATGGTTCTGGCGAATTTTTCATCCCCCCTGTAGGTTTCTAATTGGGATTCTGCTGCTGTTTTTAATTGCCGGATTTTCTTTTCCAATTCCGTGGGTTTCTCAGCTTCTGATTTTTTGATATATTTTATTTCCAGCATATACGAATATTTGATTCCTTCATACCCAGCAATAAAGGGTTCCATTACGACTTTTGCCACTCCCGGTTTGACCGGGTCCGCGTAGCCCATGTTTAGTTCTTTTTCCGAATGTACAATGAAGTAGTCGCTAATCCCCAGGTAGGCCAACAAAAATCCCTGGATCACTTTTTCTTCTCGAATAAAATCCCGGATAGAAGTGGATTCCTTCATTTTCTGGCAGATGTAATCGAAATACGCTTCCCAATTGCCGTGATAAGCCATATCATGAAGCAGTGCAGCCACTTTCCCGATATTCACTTCCAATAACCCGGTCTCCTGGCTTACTCTTACAATGTAATCATAATACAGACTTTTTACTGTTTGATTGGGGATTTTAAAAAAAGGCAGGTCTTCTTTTTTTCCTTTTATTGATAACAAACCGAAATAAAAAAGCAGTGAAATGAAATTTTCCGGGGATTCTATTTCTTCCAGGGGGAATCCTTTTTTCAACTTTGTGGACACGCTGCCCTCTTCAACAATCTCCCGGAGCCGGGGAAAATTGCCGTTGGCTTCCTTTTTTCCTTTGCGATCAATAACAATCAAATGCCTTAATTTACTGTAATCCATACGAACATTTCGATCGATTAGCTCATCAGGTATCCGGGAATTTTTGAAATATTCATCAAGGAAGTAAAGAACCATATCTGGGTTAAACAGTGAGGTTGTAGTTTCTGTTGAAAAGGTATAATTATTATACCATTGGCGTATGATTTCCTGGAGGTATTGTGAGGGGTGTTGGATTTTGCCTGCGTTTTTATAATACTCTACTATTTTGATAACATCTTCTTCGGTGAACCCCATCATTTGATTGAATACCGCATCGGTGGAGATGTTTTTCCCGATATTAAACCCACTGGTGACATCGTCCAGGGTAACGGGTGAAACACCGGTTAAAAACAGCCGTGTGAATGGGGCACCCATTCCATCCGTACTGGCTTTTAATACATTAAAAAAAGACCGGAAAGAACCGCTGCCGTGTGTCAGTTCCTGGTAGGCATCCTCTCCAACAGTGGAAAGAATGGTATTGGCAAAATTATCATATTCATCGATAATGGCATATGATTTTTGCAGGGAATCCTTACATAAATCGGAAATCGCCGATAAAATATCCGCAGCGGACCGGCTTTCCTCGATGGTTTTTTTATAATATTGCTTATCTTTTATTAGATAATCCGCGTATTTTCGCAGGAATGACAGTGCTCTCCCCCGGACATGTTTTAAGAAGGAGGCTTCAACGTTATCCACGGCAGGATCAACCATAGAAAAGTTGAATTTCAGCGCCAGGTATGTGCCTCTTTCTTTTGTGGGGCGGTGGTATATGGCTGTTTCCTTAAATAATTCCTCGAATCTGTCTTTGTAGTAAACATCGTAATAGGCTTCTATAATAGAGAGGAACAATGATTTTCCAAAACGGCGGGGCCGGATAAAAAATAAATAATCTCCGGCGTCTTCGATTTGTTTTAAATACAGGGTTTTGTCTACATAGTAACAGTTTTTTTGAACAAGCCGCTCATAGTTTGCCAATCCATAAGGGATTCGTTTTATTTTTGTTTCACTCATTGCTTCACCGGGGTAATTATATAGTAGATGCTTTTTTTTTGCAATTTTTCTTACTCTCTTTCTCCTTTGTTCTCCAGGGATTTTTCGGGATTTTTTCGACTGTCCTTTTTTTTCCCCTTTATCTCGCTGGTTCGTTTCTTTAAACTCTCAAGATTAATTTCCATCGTAAACAATATCCCTTATATATTGCAATGATAGTTCGTAAAAATCCATATATTCCATGCTTGTTTTCTCTATCAGGTCATTTTTAAGCGCATCGATAACCTTTTTTTTCGAGTGAATTGAGATGCCCTCTTCCTTCATAAGTCTATTCTATTAAAAATAGGGCATTATTTCAAGGAAAAAAGAATTTTTTACCTTTTCATTTCCAGGCAAATTTGGGATTAATTTTGACAATAATGATCTTTTTCCTTATATCACCGGCACCTGTTTTTTCTATAAACACAAATTCATAGTTACCGATAAACCCGGGGCCCGGCTGCCAGGAAAAAACACCCCTTACAGGATCAAGAGTGGAACCTATTGGCAATGGTTTCGACGTCTTACCCAATACCAGGTAACCCTTAACCTCAACCTCATCTTGCTTATCAAGCTGAACCTCTAATCGCTGCAATTCCTTGATTTCAATAGATATGATGCCGTTATCACCGGGAGAGATGATTTGAGGTTTTATATTTTCGTTATATCCTTTTTTGATTTTAACAGGCGTAAAATAATCAACCGGGATTTCAGATAACATCTTATTCCCTGATAACCAATAATCATTGACTAATGACAGTTTTCCATCCGAACCTGTATTTTGGATGGTAAAATACCTGCTTCCGATACCATCCTGGTTTCCTGCATCATCTATTACAGACCAGGCAATGGTGTGTACACCGTTTTCGTATTGTGTAGTGTCCAGGTAATAATAACCGCCGGCACCGTCACTGTTATTATACTCGGGGAATAAGTCGGCAACGTCTTTCCTGTATTGATTATACACCACGTTCCCTAATGGGGTGCCGTCCACCCATACGGTGATGGTAGAACCGTCCGTGGGGATTGTATTAGGCAGCGGGGTTAGCGCCCACCCAAAGTTAACAAAAGAACTTCCCGAGGCAATACCCCCCTGCTCAGGAGTATCGATCGCCCCGAACGGCTTGACTGCGTTTGCATTATCACATTCGATTGTCTTTGTTCCTAAGGTAACCGTATTCCCTTCTTTATCCGTGGCTTTGGCGTAAATAGTAAAGGTCCCATTGCCTTGATTGGGAAGGACATTTGTCAGCATCATGTAACCCCAACCAGCCTTATAATTGTAGGGATAACCCGGATAAAGCAATTCAACATCCGGACGTGCGCCTTCCACCAGTGTGGCGTGCCAGATATATATTAATCCACTGCCTTCCCCGGGCACCGGGTCCCTGTAGATTGTGACACTCTCTATCCCGATGTTGTCGATTACCCACCCGGTAACCGCAATGCTGCCGGTTACTGTGGAACCTTCCCCAGGAGTGTCAAAAGAACCAAACGGAGGATTTGCAGAACCGGTGTCGTATACGATCAGGGTAACATTTACTCTCTGCGGGGAATTAACTGCATTGGGGTCTTCAACAGTAATTGTTCCCAGGTAAGTACCTGGTGAAAGACCCAATGGTGAAATGGATACTGTAACTAATGCCGAACCGGTTCCTGATGTGGGAGCGCAGTTTAGCCAGTTTGCATTATCACTGACTGTCCAGTTTAGAGTACCAATTCCGCTGTTGGTGATTAAAAAGGATTGAGGGTCGGTCTGGATACCGTCAGTATAGGCCCCGAAATTCAGTTGGGTTCGACTCAGTGAGATTTGAGTGGGGATCGTTAATCCTACTGTATAATCTTGATCCGTTTGATGAACAGTTATGGGGGTATAATTTCTACTGGAAGGCGTAAAGGTATAACCGGATTTTGAAGGTGTGACCGTACCTAACCAGTCATCCAAAACAACATGTGAGTAATATCCGTTTTGATCCGTTGTTGTGGTTCCTCCGTTATTGGAAAAGGTGAGCGTAACACCGGATAAACCGGTTCCACCGTAAGTAATTCTACCGGATACGGTATGAGCCTGGTTTAACCATACTTTGTTGGGTTGACCCAAATTAGCCACAAAGGCATCGAGGTCACCGTCGCCATCGAGGTCACCCAGTGCAACATCAGGACTATATGAATTGCCCAGGGTCTGACCGCTGTCCCAAAAAATACCATTACCATCGTTTAACCATACTCTATTGGCTTGTTGATTGACAGTAGAAACAAAAACATCAAGGTCTCCGTCACTGTCCAGGTCGCCATGTGCGATACCCTCGGTGAGAGTTAAAATGCCCAGATTCTGACTGCTGTCAGTGAATATCCCATTTCCATCATTCCAGAACACTTTATCAAAATCACTCAAAATCGCGATAAAAGCATCGAGGTCTCCGTAGCTATCTATATCTCCAAGTGCCACGCCAAAACTAATTGAATTTCCCAGGTTCTGCCCACTGTCGGTGAAAATACCATTCCCATTGTTCAACCACACCTTGTCCGGTTGAGAATGATTGGTAACAAACGCATCGAGGTCACCGTCACCATCCAAATCGCCCAATGCAACAAAAGTGCTCCTTAAATTTCCCAGGTTCTGGCCGCTGTCGGTAAAAATACCATTTCCATTGTTCAACCATACCTTGTTGGGTTGATTAAAACCATTAGCAACAAATGCATCGAGGTCTCCGTCTCCATCCAGGTCGGCCAGTGCAACTTCACTGCTGCAGGATTTTCCCAGGTTCTGGCCGCTGTTAGTGAAAATGCCATTCCCATTATTCAGCCACACTTTGTTGTGTTGATCATGATTGGCAACGAACGCATCAAGGTCACCGTCTCCGTCCAGGTCACCCAGTGCAACTCCATAGCTTCGCGAATTAGGCTCCAGGTTTTGACCGCTGTCTATGAACGTACCTTTCCCATCATTCAGCCATACTTTATTGGGTTCATAATAGACATTGGCAACAAATGCATCAAGGTCTCCGTCTCCATCCAGGTCACCCAGGGCGACGCATTCGCTGCTGGAAGTTCCCAGGTTCTGGCCACTGTCGATGAAGATGCCCTCACCTCTTAAAAATAAAACTAAAATCCAGGTAAAAAAAACACAAAACAAACTTGCTCGTTTCATTTTAGGCCTCCATGTTCCTCTCATGGCTGATATTTTATATGATAAATTGATATTATTCAATAGAAATAAAGTACCAGGTAAGTAATTTACCCAAAAAATCCAAATTTCAAAGTTCCGTCCCTGGTTTTGGAAAATCCTTATATTACAAAAATCAACCTGACCACCGGGAGCCAGTCCATTACCGGCTCCACCAGGATGCAGGCCACTACTAGCGAGACCTTTGTTACAGGTATCATCCTGGAACATGCCCTGGACAATATATTAAAAAGATATTTAACAAAGCCGGAAATGGAAACGCTGGGGTTCAGACCCGGCATCTCTATGTCAAAACGGTTGTTGGAGTTTATTCCCTTACAAAAGTCGGTTTATGAATTAAAGCATTTAATCAGTGAGTTTATTGATCTGGAAGCTGGCACCTATGCCAATAATCGCTTTTCAACTTATTTTGCCAACAACGCATTGATCACGGTTTTTATCGATTCGACGGAAAGGAGTCCCACCTTCAGGCTTTTTCCATTGGATACGGTTAAAGCCCACAAAAGAAAGTCGTGGATACAGGTATGGACAACGGCAAAACATGGCCAGGAAGCATGGATAAACTTCCTTGGACGGTCTTTTTACGGGTTAAAATCTCGATTTTATAAAGAGCCTTTTTTAAATAATATCGAGGACAAATATTTAAAAGCGGCAGCACTCAGCAGCTTGAAGAATGCCGGAGATGACCAACAATTTCTTTACGATTTCTCTTTTTCGGACTTTAATAAGAAGAACCGGTGCCCCCAAAGGGATGATCTCGGTGTGCTGGTATTGCTGGATGATGAGATAGAGAATTTAAATGATCCGAAATCCTCCTTTTGCCGATTCATCGATTATTTCAACCGGAAGCATGCCAATCTTGTCTGCATCGCGGTCAGTAAAAACCCGGTAAAAAATATGGAACTATTAACAAAGAAATTGAAAGGGGATAATAAAACGAATCAACTGCTGCCGCTGGTTATAAACTTAGAAAATGATCCGCTGTGGATCAGGCAGCATATTGCTCTTAAAATGCTTTTAAATGCTCACTCCACCGCTGTTATGGCAAAGCTGGGAAAAGTCGTGGGAAACACCATGACCAGTGTGAATCCCGGGAATTTGAAATTGATTGGCCGGGCGACATATCTTATCCGGAGTCATGTAAATGATGTCCTTTCTCAAGAGAATTGGATCAAAAAATACGGAAAGATAAAACCCGTCACCTACAATGATGCCAATGCTGTTCTTTTCGATACCGTGGATTACCTGGAAAACCGGGATATTTCAGCCGGCGGTGTAGGGGGAAGTATCTCGGAAGTAGACATCTCAATTATCCGTATTTTAGAGGCATACAGGAAAAACGGAAATGTAAGCCGGGCAAGTGTTATGTCTACTTACAGGAAATTTGGCCTTGAATTATATCTATTATCACTAAACCCGTCTCCAGGTAAGAAGTGAGATATGATTTTTTGACTGTCTCCAAATTCAAAATTCCAAATTCAAATTCCAAATTTCTATATATATATAAGTCCTACGCCTGCGCCGATAACTCCCCAATACCAAAGCTCCCGTTTTGCTATTGAGAAGATTGGATTCCATAACACTGGTAGTATTATCGGTATACCTAAAATTTTTTGTGACATAAAGGCATATACAAAATGATCCACCACATTCGAAATAAAATCAACTTTAAGCATGGTATAACCACCAGCAAAAAACTCATGTAAGTATCTGACTGGAGGTCCGAATAACTCCAAACGTTGGGCAATTGTAAAGGGTGGATATATTTTAAACAAAAATTCATGAATTCCTTCATGGACCTTTGTTTTCAAGGAAGTACCGGAAGCGTTGGCGTAATTAACCACATCTGTGGCATATGCCTGCTTAAAACCAAAAGTATTAAGAAACGAAAGTTTTCCGGTATAAGGCCTGAAATCATAAGCATATTCAAATGCGCCGCCAGTAGTTTTTGCCGCTTGAGCAGCGGCTCCGGAGGGTACTCCGGGAGCATCTAGCGTCATACCGGCTCGATTATAAAATCTATCATCGGCAGCCTTAACAGCTTTATTAAACTTAGATAATTCTTTTCTACCTCTTTGGATTGCGGTCATTGTACCAATGGTCAATGTGTTAACGATAAGGTCTCTTCCCAAATCCGCCCCGGTATACGCGCGTCCTTCAATTGCAGTTGTACGCGTGTATGACTCGATGAGACTGATGCCTAAATCACTAAAGAAGTTAACCCACATGGCTCTTGCCACGGACATGGTTCCAAGCGCGACGCGATGTGCGGTCCAACCTGTAATACCTCCGCCGATTGCTCCCGCCGCGAAAGCAAGTATGCCCTGCCGCCAGTCGTACGTACCGGAAAGATAGTATTGAAATGCCATATCGATCACCATCGATATTACTCCTCCTAAAAAAACACTGGCTAAAATAGCACTGCCTAAAATAGCAAATTTTCCATTAAGGTCGACATACTGGACCGGGTTATTATTCGCATACCCATACAGGTTCGACCCCTCTGCTAAGCCTTTGGGGTCTTTTGTGAGGAAGCGGTGGCTGACCGGGTCGTACATGCGTTGGCCGCATAAGAAAAAATCACCCCTGCCGAAAGATCTCATGCCTGCCAGGAGATAAAGTTCCATCGGACCATCCCGGGTTCCCGTGAAAGCCGCTGTCCTTGCCCGGGCCGGTCTGGGCAGCGGCCGGCCAAAAGGTCCCACAGGGCCGAAATAATTGGAAATGCTTCCGTCGGGCCTACTCAAAAAAAGCGTGCTCCCCCGGTAATCGGGGTGATAATACTCCAACTGCCGCGACAACGGATTCGCTCCCCCACGGTCCACTGCCAGCCGCTGGTTGATACCCGGCGCACATATGTAAAATTCCAGGGCAACCCCCCTTTCGTCCAGGTTGGCAATCTCAGTATCGCCGTCATAAATATAATAGTAGGTCGTGTCTTCCCCTCCTCCCCGGGAATACAACGATTCCATCTGCCCGGAGAGAGTGTACCTCATCCGCTGCTCCTGGTAGATTTCGTCCGTTACAGTGGGGGGATCGGTTCGGTAATCCACCATATGGTCCCCCTTCCGCTGGTAAAAGGGTTTGACGTTTTCATCCAGGGATAGGTGCGAGTAATCGCTTAGAAATATTCTATGGGGCTCCCTTCGGATGTAGGTCTGGGTATCCCGGACTATCTCATAGGGGGTTCGCTCATATACCAGGTAGGGGAATTCCACCAGGTCCGGATCCTGCACCATGAGGTTCCATGTATTGTTCAACCCCGAATCCCCGGAGTTTATATCCACCATGACACCGGTAAAAAAATTCCTGTTGGGACCGCTGGCCCTGCCTATTACCTGGTACGTTCTTCTGCCGGCGGCATCGTAAAAATACCTGCTCCAGTGTCTGACTTCCTCAGACCTTCTTTCGTAAAATTCAAACAATTTATTGTCCCTGGTATATTGAAATAGATGGGTTACAGCCGGGTTTTCAACAGGGTGGGGATAATCCTGGGAAGTAAAACCGCACCTGTACTGCACACTTTGAATCCGGCGCTCCCGGTCTGCCGGCGGATATGCGAGTTCCTGTTGGTATAACATCCGGTTCCAATTCAATTCCCGGATTTCCTTTACCCTCCCGATTTTATCGTATATGAATGCTGTTGTGAGGCTGCTGCCGGTTAGCCTGTTGATCTCCTCCGGCAGCCCGCAGTCTTTATAACTGTATTGGATGGTAATGGGGGAAAGCGGGGACCCGGGTAAAAAAGAGGCATTAATATCCCAGATACTGAAATTGCTGTTGTACTTATAGCGGATGGTCCTGGTTCCCTGTCCCGCGGTATCTAAAGACAAAGTGGTCCTGTTGCCGGCAAGATCGTGTTCGTAATTTAAAGAGGCAAACAGGACCGAGTTGCCGCCTTGCCATTTGTAATGTTTCACGGATTGGATATTTCTTAACGGATCATAGTGAAAGAGATAACTTAAATCGTTTCTGCTGTCATTGTAAGAAACCGGTTTTCCGTCCCAGGCAAATTGGGAGGTAACGGTTCCACCGATTTGAAAATCGAAAATCGTGGCAAACTGGCGGTTTTGGGCATCATTATAACGGATTCTTTTCAGGATGCCCGATTCGGAAGTAATTTCCACAGGCCGGTTATAAATGTCGTATTTGAGACTTCGGAATAGATTCCTTGCAGGGTCTGAAGAGTCCGCGGACCGGTTGGGGTGTTCTTCCCTGACGGGGCGATCCAGTCCATCGTAGGTGTACCTGAATACATTTCCCCCGGGATCGATGGTCCTCAGCAGGTTGCCGTTGTTATCGTAAAAGTACCTGGTTCTTAACTCCGCCGCTTCTGCCTGGAAATAGTCGGGATTGTTCTCCAACTGCCGTCTTGGTCCGGGCTGTTTCAATCGTTCCAGTTCCGACGTATTTGTTTCCCGGATGTCGCCTCGCACCCGGACCTCTCTCACTCGCCCCAACGGGTCGTACCTGGTTTCCCGGTGGACGTGATTTTCATCCCGACTCCGCACCGGCAGCCCCCTGGCGTCATAATCGACCAGTACAGTAGGGGAATCCGGGGAGTCTTCCAGTGCCAGGCGGTCATATTGCCGCGTGATCTTCCCCAATTTGTTATACACCTCACGCTTTTGTCTTGCCGATCTTCCCGCGTCTTTGAGCCTGGTATAAGCGTGAATCCTTCGTCTTTGGTTTTGCTCGGTGGGGTCCTGTGTGAAATAGTCGATACGGGCCTCACCATTCTCCTCTCTTGCATCCAGGTATTCGATTCGTTCCATCACCACATTGTAAGAGTCGATTTTCCGGGTTAACCGGTTCAATGCGTCATATTCGAAGCGTGCCCGGGGAGGCGGCCCCACTATGGCTGCATTGGGGGGAATCACCTCCACCACATTGTCCTCCAAATCGTACCTCATCTGTTGGGTAGAAATTCCTTGTGCCGTTACTTCCCGGGTTCGGTTCCATTCATCCGATTTCTCTACACGAATGAAAACCAGTTGGGGCTGTCTTCTTGCGGCTTCCTTTTCAGAGATCTCGGTCCTGACGGTTTTCCCTTTGTTTAGATATATTACCCGGGTGTGGAGCTCCCTGTATGATCTGCCGGTTTCCACCCCACTCCTGTCGGCTGAAGGAAATTTTTTTACGGTCTCGATTGTACGCCCCAGGCCGTCTTTAACGGTTACCACTTTCCGTCCCCCAAAACGATGTACAACACGGGCTTCGGAATCCTCATACACTAATTCGTTGACAATGGGAGATTCACCCTTAAACGGCGGGGGGCTGGTCACCTTTTTCAAGCGGTTAAGGGCATCGTATCGATAGTGAGTGACTCTTCCCCGTGGATTCCTTTTCCTGAGAGTATTCCCGTTTAAATCGCGCGCCCTTATTTCCGTGATCCCCCCATTGACATCGATGGTTCTTCTTAGTTCCCCGTATAGTGTATATTCATAGGTTGTCCTGCCGCCGTAATTATCCGTCACCCTATTCAATCGGCCTGCCGAATCGTAATGTTTGGTGATTTCATGGCGGTTTTCTCCAAAACCGGCGGGGACTATTACCTGGGGAGATATCTCTTTTTTAATCCTGTTCAGATCATCATACTCTGTTTTTTTCCAGCCCCCGTACACCGGGTCAAATGATTTCAGGATATTGCCCAACTGATCGTATCCTGTTTTCCAGGTTAATTCCAATGTAGTTATACTTCGGCCTGTGGGCAGGCCGGTACGGTGCGGGTCCAATTGCGGATCGTCATAAGAATAGCGTGTAATCACCCCTCTCCGGTTTCGGTGGGTTTCCACCTGCCCCCTGGAGTTGTAGGTCCATTCTTCAAATGCACAGTTTCGCTCATTTAGCAGCTCCCGGTACCGGCCAGGGTCCCCGAACCCTTGCAATTCCGGGTATATCTTATTCCTCAATAACCCATTGTCGTAATATGTCAGGACGGTTCTATTACCGGAGGGGTCGATAATCTCATGCAAAAATTCCGTATTCTCCCAGTATCTATACATCGTAGTATAACGTTCTCCTCCTTTTTCGATTTCCCGTGTTTCCTTATTTAACAAAAAGGAACCCGGGTAACGGGTGGAAGATCGGTACTCATTGATGGTTATAAAACCATAGAGGTCGGCATAACTTTTAACTATTCGCGTACCTGGCAAGTAGTTGTAGGATGCCAGGTGACGGTCTTGCCCGGCTTCATAATAGGTGCTCCTCTCCACGGCTGCCGTATCCTTTAAACAGGTATACCGGTATTTCACGCCCCCGGGGTCCAGGAAGGTTACGATTTGCTTTTCCTCCCCCGGCGCATCGAACTGCCATAAAAATATGCGTTCCCCAAAGGTCACTACTTCCAGCCGGCCGGTAAAGTTTCTTTTCATCTCATCCACATCATCTTTCTGTATATGCTGGAAAACAAAATCCTTGGTTCCCGGCTGCACTCGTCTGACCAATACGGCAGAGTCGTCATATTCGAACCTGTAGACCATACTTTCGGGCATCCGCAGCGTATCCATAACATGTATTCTACGCCGGATATCGATTGCTTCATCCAGCCGATACTCCCTGTATGTAAAGACAATCTCCCTGAAGGTAAGGGAAAGTTCCCGGTTTTGGGGATCCAGAATGTGCAAACAGGGGTTCGCGGTATTATAAAGGACGGTTGTCCGGTCCGCGGAATCGGTAATTAGCAAATTCCCGGGTTCGCTTGAATCCAATCTCAGGGGTTTCAACGTGTCCTGGCTTTGTTCGGTTATTTCGCTGGATATGCGGACAAGCGCTCCGTCTTCATCAAAATAGTACTTTACCCTATCCCTTCCTTCCAGTCGGAAGCCGTTTACTTCAGGACTGATTTTCATACTCAACAGGAGATTATTGTCCCCGTAAAAAGCGTCTGATCGGTGTAGGGGGTAGTATTCCCACCCGTCGTCCGCCCGGCGAAATTGAATCCGGTTCCCGTCCCCGGTTTGCAATTCGATATAATCCCTCAAAATATTTCCCTCTTCATCTTCCGGCAGCACATAAGGGCAAAGACACATGGCGTAAGAATGGTGCCATCCTCCCTTTACCCAACCGCAAAGGCGTTTAAGATAGTTCTCGTCATATTCATTCCCGGAGTTGTAGTAGATGAGGTCTTCGATGCTTTTGGTAAGCGAAGCGTTCCAACTGTTGTAATGCAAAGAGAGAGCCGTGGATATCCCTACCCCGTCCGAAGCAAACAAGTCAAGATTCATATAATGATTTCCATTGACGATATTACATGAATCCGGGCCGCTGCCCGGGGAGATCATGCCGTTGGAGGCGGTATCCGGACCCAGGCCCCGGGTGTAAAGCAGCATGTTGACAATTTTTTTCCTGACCTCGGTTCGCCACATGGGAAAGCACCGGGATTCGAAAAAAATTTCGGTTACTACAGCCTGCCCGGGGCTGCGGTCCAGGTTTTTGTAATATAGGTTCCTGAAATGAAGTACATATACCGGTACCGGGGCTCCTGTCTGTTGGGAATTTCTTATAAAAGAGAAACGGGCAACACCGGGATTTTCTTCGTCGATTTCAAGATCGATAGTGACGGTTTGGTGTCCCCGGTCCACGTAACGGATCCATAACTCGGGCGGCCGGGTCCTGTCGAAATGGACTCCATCCGGCAGTATCAGTGCGCCGACAGCCTTACCTACCAGGTTATTAAAAGTGGAATCATTGTATATAAATATCTCCGCGGCCCGTGCAGCGTCCGTTTGACGCTCCTGGTAATGGGGCAAATATATATGTGGTCCCTGTCCTTCTCCCTGGTATCTGCCCACCCGCTGGACTTTGAAATTCAATCCCGGTACAAGGTGCTGGTGCTTTGATTGACTCACAGGCATTTTTAATACCTCCTTCCATTAAATTAGAATTAAAACTGTTTCAATAACCCTTCAGATGTACCATTCGCTGCAGGATTTCCTGTTTAATACCGTCCTGGCAAGCCGGAATCAGGTAGCTGCCATTTTTAATAAAATTCTCAATGCGGCACCCCCCGGAACAAACGAATTTTACTTCGCAATCGCTGCATTTTTCCATTTTTTCTACAATAGTTGCCGCGTATAAACGGCTGATTTGCCCGGAGACTTCTTGAAAATCATGGGTCCGGAAATTACCGAATTTGCAAATAGGGATAGAGCATGGATAGATATCTCCGTTGGCATCGACCGCAAGCCCGTGACCGATTCCACAGTTTTTTAAACGGCGCTGCAAAAAAATTCGCGGCGGTTTTGACCATCCCTTTTCCCATAGTTGTTGGAGGATGTTTCTTACCCTTTTCCTGGACCTGCTTGACAATTCGAAATATTCCGGCGCTAAATCAACGGCTCTTCCCAAATCGGTTACATGGTCATCTATCCGGATGTTGATCCCCTGGTAATCCAGGGAAGTGAGAAAGCTAACCAACTCCTTTTCCAGCAGCGTTATGTTTTCGGGAAGCAAGACAAAGGCCAGATATAGTTTCGCGCCGGCTTCTTTCAAAAACTTAATAGCGGTAATAATTTTGTCGAACGTACCCTTGCCCCTGATCGGATCAGTCGTTTCGGATGAGACCCCGTCAACGCTGATTTGAATGTCGTCCGCCAGCCGGGCCAGCCTTACCGCCGTTTCCTGACTGTCGATCGGGATTCCATTCGATAATACGAAGAGAGAATGTCCTTTGGACCTGGCATATTCCGCAATGTCAAAAAAATCATCCCTGAGCAGCGGTTCGCCGCCGCTTAAAGTAATATTACTTTCTCCGAATCTTTCGGTGAACCGCTCGATCACATTCTTCCATTCCCCGGTTGTGAGTTCATCGTCCATGGGTTTACCGGCATCCATGTAACAATGTATGCAGCGTAAGTTGCATTTCCGGGTGAGCGTCAGATGAAGACTTCCCTTCTTCTTTTTGACCGGGGTTTCTTCTGGCTGAATACTCTCGTAGAATAGTTGGGTTTCAATCTCTTGAAGTAATACTTCCATCTCGCTTCGGGCCTGTGTCTGCCCTATGCCCAGACCGGACACGGCAAAACTAACGGCCTGGGCTATGGTTTTACCTTCGCTAAGCGGCAGCAGCATAAAAGAACCGATATCGCCGGTTACAATCCAGGATGGCTTGTGCGGCGCAATAAATAAATGCTCACCCTCCACATTGCGATATACGATATTGTTGGGAAGATTAATCCGCTCCCCCTCGGGAATCTTTTTTCCTTTAACTTTGATCTGCTTTCTCCTGCCTAACACAATATTGAGAAACCGGCCCTGGTTTTATGACCGCTCCAGGGGCGGCAGAAAAAATTATTTGCAGATTTGGGCATGCATTCTACAACCTTCCATACCATTACATTTTCCCCTCTCTGCCATCGCCATTTGCTCCTTGCCCCAGGCTTCGATATCTTCCGGGGGAGGGTAAATGACGAAGTAAAGTTTTTCCGGACTTTGTTCCACAACTTCGAGCTCCGGGACTTTGACCTCTATACCCTCTTTTTCCGACATACCCCTGGGATCTGCTTTGAATTTCTTTTTAAATTCATCATCAGTCCAGATTTTTTTCATTAAGTTTACGTATGCCTCATTTGCCATAATCGGTTCCTCCTTTTATTTATTTGTTAAATTCCCGGAGCGACTTTTAGCTCCGAGAGATATCCATCGGACACCAAAATTTTGTTATCTTCACTAATATGAAAGTTGCTTTTTTTCATGAAAGTATATTAGAGGAAACTATGTAAAAAGTCAACAGATGAAATGAATTTTTTCCCCCAGGTAGTAAAAAGAGAATAATCAAATGGGATTTTTTCTACAGTCTCCTTTTTTTGTTCTGGCTGAGTTACTCCCGCAAAAGCCCAGGCCATCTCCCAGCAGGCCAAACGAGAATCCATGGCTTCTTACAATTATTATACTATTCTCAGGGATGGGACTTATGGTGTTCATAATCCGGTATACATCCGGCAATTATTGGAGCATTCCATCGAAGCACTTCGTCGGCCCTCGGCGAGGGCAGCCGCAGAAGGTCCTTCGGACCATCTCGAAGGCTTCCTTACCAGGATCAACCAACTGAGTAACCACTTTTGAAATTAACATGAATTGAAAAGAGGGATGTTGTTTCAAACGTTTGGGGAAGCCTTCAACTTACTTACCTCACTTACCTCACTCACCTTACTCAACTATATTGGTCCCCTGGTCGCCGAAGGCAAAAGGTCGCTATTCGAATTCGGAAACGGCTTTAAGAACAGCTTTTGTAATTCCCGGCTCTGTTTCGCTGTGACCGGCCTTTTCTACGATAATCAATTTTGATTTTGGCAGGCGTTGATGGAGGCGATAGGCACCTATGGGTGGAGAGGCCATATCGTAACGTCCATTGATTAGGGTAATAGGGATATGCTTGATCTTTGTGCAGTTTCGCAGTATTTGACCTTCCTCCAGGAAAAGGCGGTTGCTGGCATAGTAAATATCGATGATGTAAGATTGCTTAAAATCGTTAAAAGATACCCGGGAGAAATACCTGGAAAGAGTCTCATCCGGGACTTCCAATCGTGTCATTTTTAACTCGAGTCTTCCCAGTGCCGTTAGACACTTTTCCAATTCCTTTGCATCATTGCCCTGGAGTAAATCCCAGATATAATCGGGAATTAGACGTGTTTCATCCCCTGGTATTGTTTTGCTTAACCGGTCATACTCGGCGGGATAGAAATACCTGACGCCTTTATAATGAAATTCGATCTCCTCTTTTGAACCGGTGAATACTCCACGCAGGATCATTCCTGTCACATTGTCCGGGTATGTTTGCGCATACTCCAGTCCCAGGGTTGTTCCCCAGGAACCGCCGAAAATAAGGACTTTTTTTAGTTTAAGGTGATTCCTGAGCCGTTCGATATCCTCTACCAGGTCCTGTGTTGTATTCTCCCGGATTTCATTGGATGGTTTCGACTTCCCGGCTCCCCGTTGATCGTGCAATACAATGAAGAACTTCACCGGGTTGAAATAACGGCGAAGGTGGGGGTAGCTGCCGTAACCTGGCCCGCCGTGTAAAACCATAACCGGTTTTCCTCCTGGATTACCGCAGCATTCATAATAGATTTCATGTAACTGGCTTACCTTTAAGAAACCGGTTTTAAAGGGTTTAATCTCGGGAAACAACTCGCCGGGCTTTGTTTTCCGCCCTGCTGCTCCTGCTGTCGAATCGTTTGCCGTTGATGTAAAACACCAAAAGCTTAAGCATATTAAAAAAAATAAAATCCTTTTGCCTTTCATAAGTCTATTCTATTAAAAATACGGCATTTTTTCAAGGGGAAAGAATTTTTTACCTTTTCATTTCCAGGCAAATTTGGGATTAATTTTGACAATAATGGTCTTTTTCCTCATATCACCGGTACCTGTTTTTTCTATAAACACGAAATGAAGTACCAGGTAAATGATTTACCCAAAAAATCCAAATTTCAAAGTTCCGTCCCTGGTTTTCATCATTGTCCAACTATATTGCCCGTTATTTTGAAGATATGTGGCTTCATATTCAAGCCGTTGCGGATAAAATTTCCAGTGGTGGGTATGTCCACTATATTGTTGGTAATTCAATATTTTACAACATCCTTATTCCTGTCGAGCGTCTTTATAAGGATATGCTGGAAAGTGCCGGATTTTCAGATGTAGCAATCCATACAATACGCAAGAGAAATTCGAAAAAGGCATTGTATGAATTTGACGTAACCGGTTTAAAGAAATAGTGCTAAAAAATTCTTAAACAAGAGATTTGTAAACACCGTGCGCGAACTCTCGTACCGCACGGGCACTCTGAAAAAACTAATGCCCTCCGTGCGGATCTACTAACCCCTATTTTTATCTACAGGATGGGCAGAAAATCAGAAAAAAATATAAAGCTTTATGCCTGCCCATCCTGAACTCCTATAAAACTCTATCAGAACTTTTTTTTGTCTCCGACGGCCAGGGGGCTCTTTTGAAAAACCGCCCCCTGGACCCCTGCAAAACTTTTTATTAGAGGGTCTTTGTGTACCTTTGTGTAACTTCGTGGCTAAAACTTTAACAGATACGCCCGAAGGGCTCCTTAGGCAAAAGCTATGTTATCGACCGGTGAACTTAGGTTCGCGCTTTTCTAAGAAAGAAGCAACACCCTCTTTCTTATCTTCCGTGCCGCAAGAAAGAGCATGCAAGTAAGACTCATGCGCCAACCCCTCAATCAATGAACCTTCGACACAGCGAAGCACCGCCTCCTTAGCATACTGGATAGCAAGCTTCGGACGCGCAGCAATAGTTTCAGCAAGAACACGAACCTCTTCCATGAGCTTCTCAGGCGGAACCACACGGTTTACCAGCCCCATGGCAAGCGCCTCGTCCGCATTTACCGGCTCGCCGGTCAGGATCATCTCCATAGCCCTGCCCATGCCAATAAGACGCGGAAGACGGTAAGTCCCCCCGGCTCCAGGAATGATGCCGAGCTTCACCTCCGGCTGCCCCATCCTGGCCTTAGCAGAAGCTACCCTAAGGGTACAGACTAACGTCAGCTCCAACCCGGTTCCTAAAGCCCAACCATTGATCGCGGCAATCGAAGGAATTTCCAACTGCTCGATCCGAGTATAAACTTCCTGGCGCCTGCGAGTTTCGGAGCGGCCCAACAGGGTGTCACGCTTGTCCAGTTCTTTGATGTCCGCCCCGGCCACAAAAGCTTTCTCGCCTGCGCCGGTAAGGATGAGCACACGCAAATCCGGGTTGGCTTCCACCTGGTCCAATGCCTTATCGATTTCCTCCACCGTGGCATTGTTGACAGCGTTGCGCTTCTCAGGCCGGTTAATTGTCAGGGTGGCAATAGGACCCTCTATCTCAAGTAGTATGTTTTCAAACATCACGTTCCCTCATTCGTAGTCGTAAAAACCTTTGCCCACTTTCCTACCCAACCGGCCCTCTTCAATCATCTTATCAATGATATCCGGATGCTGGTAACGGGGATCATCCAACACCGTACGCAGCGTCTGCATCTTGGCCCGGTGAACATCCAACCCGATGAAATCGATAAGCTGCAGCGGTCCCATGGGGTGGTTGGCTCCCAGCTTCATCGCTTTATCGATATCTTCGGGATCAGCAACGCCTGATGCCACCATCCAGGTGGCTTCGTTGAGCAACTGACCCAGGCAGCGGCTGACAATACCGGCAGGCGCTTCGTTCTTACATACCACCGGGTCCTTGCCCAACTGGACAGCAAATTCCTCCACAGCTTTCAAGGTCTCAGCAGACGTATTCTTGCCCGGCATGATTTCCACCAGCTTCATGATTACCGGTGGATTGAAAAAATGCATCTGCACCACTTTGTCCGGGCGATTCGTCACCTCGGCCATGGCGCTGATGGAAAGCGAAGTGGTGTTGGTGGCCAGGATTACCCCCGGACGGGCAAGTTTGTCCAATTCGGCAAAGACCTTTTTCTTGATCTCCAGGTCTTCAACAACACTCTCGATGATGATGTCGGCCTCTTTCGCAGGAGAGAAGTCCCCGGCAGTGGAAATCCGGGAGAGTACATCCTCCATGTCAGCCTCAGTGATTTTGCCTTTTTCCACCCGTTTGGCCAATCCCTTTTGGAGCCGGGCTTTGCCTTTGTCAGCCAGTTCCTGGCTGATATCCGTAATAACTGCATAAATCCCTTGCTGGGAACAGAGTTGGGCAATTCCCGCTCCCATAGTACCTGCACCCACTACCATAACGTTTTTTATTTCCATGAATATTCCTCCTTTTTTTTACTGCCTCCGGCGGCCAGGGGGGCTCTTTTCGAGAAAACCGCCCCCCTGGACCCCCCGCAAAAGCTTTTCAAGAAGGTCTTTCAGACCATCTCAAAGAATACGATATTAATTCAGCCGCTCCACTACCGCGGCTACTCCGTTACCACCACCGATGCACAGGCTGACCAGTCCTAAAGTGGCGTCCCGCTGCTTCATGGCATAGAGCAAGGTGGTTAATATCTTCGAGCCGGTGGCTGCCACCGGATGACCCAGTGCAATAGCGCCGCCGTGGACATTGACTTTATCACGATCCAGGTTAAGCTCACGCTCGCAAGCGATATACTGGGCAGCAAACGCCTCGTTCAACTCGATGAGTTCGATATCATCTAAAGAAAGACCGGCATGCTTCAGGGCTGCTGGGATCGCTTTGACCGGTGAAAGACCGAAGTATTTAGGATCGACTCCCACAAACGAATAACCCCGCAGCAGAGCCATGGGCTTAAGTCCCAGGCTCCGGGCTTTCTCGCGCTCCATAAGAACCTGGGCCGCGGCAGCATCGCACAACGCACAGGCGTTTCCCGCAGTTATTGTGCCCCCGTCCCTTTTGAAGACCGGCGGCAGCTTGGCCAATGAATCAGCAGTCACACCCTCACGGTAGATCTCCTCGAAATCAAACACGGTTACCTTGCCCTTGCGCCCCTTGACCTCCACAGGAGCGATTTCTTCTTTGAACTTGCCTTCTTTGAATGCAACCTCCGCCTTGTTTTGAGACTGGGCGGCAAAGATATCCTGCTCCTCCCGGGTGATACCCTTTTCCCCGGCTAGGGTCTCGGTAAGCTCTCCCATGAGCCCGCCGCCAAGAGGACAGAGAAAACCGTCTTTGTGCATGAGGTCCAGGAGTTCGCCCGTACCCATGCGGTATCCCCAGCGTGCCTTAGCCAGGCCATAAGGGACCTGGTTAGTGCTCTCAATGCCGCCTACCATAACCGTGTCCACATCACCCGCTTTAATGGCCTGGGCACCAAAAATCAATGCCTGGATACTGGACCCGCAACGGACATTGACACTCACAGCAGGAGTGTCTGCAGGAATACCACCCCATACCGAGGCAATCCGCGCTGGATTAGGCCCTATCCCAGCCTGCCAGGCATTTCCCAGGACGGTCTGGTCAATGACATCTGGCGTGATGCCGGATCGTTTAATGACTTCCTTGATTACCACGGCACCCAGCTGCGGGGCCGTTACATCCTGCAATGTACCACCATACTTACCACCCGCTGTACGGGCGGAACCCACTATAACTACTTCTCTCATAAACTCCTCCTAATATTCCTACGTTTGTTTCAAGACTGCGCTTGTAACAAAAACCATCTGCGGTGGAACAGGTAATATGTAAAACATGTTGCCCCTTTACCGCATTGTAAATGCCCTGTGTTATTTGCCAGGTTAACGATTGGCTTTTCGATATCCCAATTGATCCTGGGCAATGATCATCTTCTGGACGTTAACCGTACCTTCGACGATCTGGTACACCACCGCGTCCCGGTAAAAACGCGCCGCAGGATATTCGGTAGAATAACCATAGGCACCCAGGATTTTCATGGTGCTGTGAGCACACCGGGTTACGGTTTCTCCGGTGAAGAATTTGGCGTAACAGGTTTCCAGTACGTTGCCCAGGTCGCCCTGGTCCTTCTGCCAGGCGGCCCGGTAGGTCAATAAACGGGCAGCCTCGATCTCTGCTGCCATGTTGGCAACCAGTTCCTGGTTCATCTGGAACTTGCCTACCAACTCACCAAACTGCTCTCGTTCATTGCAATAGCGGACAGCCGTATCCAGGCACGCCTGGGCCAGGCCGACACCACCGGCTGCACAACTAAGCCGGGTCTGGTTCAGAGAGCTAAAACAGATTTTCACCCCGCTGCCCAACTTGCCCAACAGTGCTGTGCCAGGCAGGCGAACATTGTCAAAGCTGATCTCGCCGGTCGGCATAGACCGGGTCCCCAACTTGTCCAGGCCAGCCATAGAAACACCCTCCAGGTGAAGGTCCACCACAAAGGCACTCAACCCTTTGGACCCTTGCTCCCGGTCATGATAGGCGTAAACAATAGCCACATCCGCATTGGGAACACCGGAAATCCAGGTCTTGCAGCCATTGAGAATAAACCCGTCTCCATCGGGTTTGGCTGTTGACTTCATCGACATAACATCAGAACCGGAATCCGGTTCGGTAATAGCAAAACAGCCGAGCTTCTTTGCCGTGATCAGGTCCGGGATCCACTCCTTTTTTTGCTCCTCGGTCCCGTGACGCAGGATGGAAAACGCAGTGCCCAGGCACTGGGTGTTGAAGCTTACCCGCAGGGAAGAGGAACCCCTGGCTATTTCCTCCGTGATAATGCTCTGAGCAAGATGACCGATGTCGATACCACCGTACTCTTCAGGAATGGGGCAGCCGTAATAGCCCAACTCTCCCATCTTGCGCACCACCTCGATGGGAAAATAGTGCTCTTCATCCCACTTGTCGGCATTGGGAACAATTTCCTTTTGGGCAAAATCCCTGGCCGCTTCTTTCATCGCCAATAGTTCTTCATTTAATGTGAAATCCATGGTTAATCCTCTCGTTGATTTTTATTTCCGGACGCGGTTCCGCTTTTCCCATGCGGGCCCACGCACTGACAGGTAAATCCTTTTTAGTCATGAGAGTTTATATTAAAGGAAATACGTTTATTTGTCAATAGTTTAACGATTTAAAAGTGTAATCCAAAAGGGATTACAAATAAATTCAATAAAAAAATTAAAAATGGGTTGACATTTTTTGCCTTTTCCTTAATAATTTTTTTGTATCAACATGAAGGAAAATATGACTGATTATAGACTGCGAATAGACGTGGAGTGTGCATTCAATAATAATTTCTTACATATAATTAAGCAACTTTAAAGGAGGTTAGATGACGTATAATAATAAAAACAAAAGAAAGTTTCTCGTGGTGGGGCTTGGGCCTATCGGCGGGATTTTTTCCTGCCACCTTAAAAATTCAGGATGCAGTACATACGGGATCGATGTCCGGCAGGATTACGTCGAGGCAATCCGGGAAAAGGGGCTGAGAATCAACGGGTTTACTTCTTGTAAAGTTAATCTCGATCAAGTTAGCACCCATTTGGAAGACCTGGAGGAAAAGGAGTTTGATTACGTAATCGTCTCTGTCAAGACCCCGTATTTACCAGACGTCGTATCCATGCTAAAAAAGGGGCTTAATAACGATTTTAAAGTGGTAGCCATGCAAAATGGGATTGATAACGAAGAATACCTGGCAAGGTTTTTCGGCAAAGAAAGGGCGATGCGTATTGTGATTAACTTCGCCGGAAATATGACCTCTCCCGGGATTATAAATATGACATTCTTTCATAAACCCAATTATGTAGGGTGTTTCTGCGGCGAAGAGGAGTGCGAGTGCGGTCATGCAAAAGACCTCGCCAACCTCATGACCCGGGCCGGCCTTGAAACAGAGCCAACCACGGAGGTTAAGAAGTATTCGTGGCGAAAAACCATTTTGGTGGCGTCCCTGGCCCCGGTCTCGGCAATCCTGGGAATGACAATGGCTGAAGTCATGACAAACGGCGAAGCACGCTCTATTGTAGTGAAACTGCTCAAGGAGGCCATTGCGGTGGCCAAAGCCAACGGTTTTGACTATGGAGAGGGCTTTTTCGACTTCTGCCTGGACTACCTCTCAACCGCAGGCCACCATAAACCCTCCATGCTTATCGACATAGAAGATGGCAATCCCACCGAGATCGAGTATATAAACGGGAAAATTGCCTACCACGGCCACTTACTGAATGTTCCTGTCCTTTTAAACACCTCCATCACTTCCATGATAAAAGCAAAAGAACGGTTAGAAATGGAGAAGAAAAGAAAAAATACTGAGTGTAAGTGAGATTAAGCAATGTTAAAATCACGACCAGTTTTTGTCGGTGTGGATGTTGGAGCATCGAGAACCAAAGTAGCTGTTCTTGATGCTGAGAAAAAGCTGATTGGATGGGCTGTAAGTAAGTCGGGCACGGATTTTGCCGCCTCAGCGGATAGTTGTCTTCAATCCGCTTTGAAAATGGCAAATGCTGCGGAAAAAGATATGGTTAAAGTCATATCAACCGGGTACGGCAGGAGGAATGTCTCTTTTGCCCGGGAATCCAAAACTGAAATCAGCTGCCATGCTAAAGGAAGTTACTTTTATTTCCCGGTTGCTGCAACTATTATTGATATCGGAGGGCAGGACAATAAGATCATTAAGATAGATGAAAAGGGCCGGCGCACCAATTTCAGGATGAATCGGAAATGTGCCGCCGGCACCGGGGCGTTCCTGGAAGAGATGTCCCTGCGCCTTGACATTCCCCTTGAAAAAATGAATGGTTTAGCCGTGCAATCCACCGACATGGTGGTACTGGGAAGTTATTGTACTGTTTTTTCTGCGACAGAGGTCCTGGAACGAATAAGGGAGGGTAAGAAACTGCCGGATATCGTTAAAGGGCTTTTTTTATCGGTGATCAAACGAATCCTGGAGATGGATTCTTTTACTGAAAAGGTGGTGATGACAGGGGGCGTTGTGGCCCATAATCCCTACCTGGTTGAGATGGTGGAAGAGATCATTGGCAGAAAGGTCCTGGTGCCTGAGTATCCCCAGCTTACAGGTGCTGTGGGAGCAGCACTTTTTGCACAAGAAGATTAATATATGATATAATTAAACCTAAGCAATTAAGGAGGATTAATAATGGCTGAAGAAAAGAAATTAGTCAGGAAAAAGATCGAAGCCACGGCTGAGATGGGCCGTATTATGGCGGAATATTTTCAGGAGCTTGACCAGGCAGCAAAAACAGGCGATAAGAAGATTGCCTGGTGTACCAGTGTGGGCCCTGCCGAACTGCTGCTGGCTATGGGGTTCCTGGTTTATTACCCTGAGAATCACGGCGCAATGATAGGCTCGGCGCGTATGGCTGCAGACCTTATCCCTCACGCCAATGCACTGGGTTACTCACCGGAAATCTGTTCTTACCTGACGTCGGATATCGGGTCGTTTGTAACAGGCCAAACCCCTTTGCAAATGGCATTCGGGATAGAAACCGTACCTAAACCCGATGTGCTGGTTTTTAATACCAACCAATGCCGGGACGTGAAAGATTGGTTCTCATGGTATGCCAGGAAATTCAACGTCCCCTTGATGGGGATTCATACCCAGAGGAACCTGGGCGAGATTACCGGTACCCATATTCAATCCGTTGCCAAAGAGATGGAGGCACTGGTGGAACCATTGGAGAAAATATCGGGTAATAAATTTGACAAGGATGAGCTCAAGCGCAGGGTGGCACTTTCCCGGGAATGTACTGACCTGTGGAAAGAGGTACTGGATACTGCCGCTGCTGTTCCATCTCCGTTTACGTTTTTTGACGGTACCATTCACATGGGGCCTGCAGTTGTGCTGAGAGGCAACCAACAGGCTGTGGACTATTATAAATTACTGCTCAAAGAGCTGAAAGAGCGAGTAGAAAATAATGTCGCGGCAGTTGATGATGAACGATTCAGGATCTATTGGGAAGGAATGCCCATATGGGGCAGGCTGAGAGTTCATTCGGAATTATTTGCCGGTCTAAAGGCTTGTGTGCTGGCATCTACTTACTGCAACAGTTGGATATTCACCGATTTTGACCCTGAAGACCCCTTTAACAGTATGGCCAAAGCATATACTGAATTGTTTATTGTGCGGGCGGATGAGGTTAAGGAAAAGTATATGGAAAAAATGATCGATTTTTTCAAGATTGATGGTGTGATATATCACGATGCCAGGAGTTGCCCCAACAACTCCAATAACCGGTACGGCATGCCGCAGCGGCTGGAAGAGAAAACCGGCATCCCCAGCCTTACCATAAACGGAGACCTCAACGACATGAGGTGTGTCTCCGATGAACAAACCCAAACAAATATCGAAGCGTTTATAGAACAATTAGAGGAGAGTAAATAAAATGCTGGATACACTATTTAACCCAAAATCGGTGGCAATTATCGGGGCTTCCCAGAAGGCGCTTTCCATTGGCAATGTTATCACCAGGAATCTTTTAAGGTATGAATTTAAAGGTCCTATTTACCCCATCAATCCCAAGGCGGATGAAATTTGCGGATTGAAAGCGTATCCCTCTGTATTGGAAGTTACCGGTGACATTGATGTTGCCCACATCAGTATTCCTGCCAAATTTGCCCCCATGGCCATTGACGAATGCGGGAAAAAAGGCATTAAATTCGTCATCATTAACAGTGCCGGTTTCAAGGAAGTGGGCCCTGAAGGCGAAGCAATCGAGAAGGAAACGGTTGCCCGGGCAAAGACTCACGGCATCCGGGTATTTGGCCCCAACTGCCAGGGGATCATCAATACCGACCCTGATGTAAAGGCGTATTGTGATTTTACCTTTACGTTTCCCGAGCCTGGCCATGTGTCTATTGTGGCGCAAAGCGGCGGAGTAGGAGCCGTATTTATGCAGAACATCCACGATTTGGAGGTTGGGATGCGGTTTTATGCTTCCAATGGCAATGCCTGTGATATTTCCATCCCGGAAATTTTAAGATACTATGGTGAAGATGAGGGAACACGGGTAATTATCCTGTATGTGGAGGGATTTTCCGATCCCAAAGAGTTCATGGAGGCAGCCAGGGAAGTGGCAGCGAAAAAGCCTATACTTGCCATGAGGGCAGGGCGTTCCCAGGAGGGGGCAAAAGCAGCGGTCTCTCATACCGGTGGACTTGTGGGGGTTGGTCTCTCAACCGAGCTGATATTCAAAAAGACGGGGATACTTACCTTCACGGACCAGGAAGAAATGTGCCAGGCTGCCATGGCTTTTGCTTCGCAGCCTATTCCCCGGGGTAACCGGGTGGGGTTGATAACCGATACCGGCGGTCCGGCGATCATTGCCACGGATGCGCTGGTGGAGGCGGGCATGAAAATACCGCCCCTTTCGGAAAAGGCCAAAGACGTATTAAAAGAAAAATTATACCCCGAAGCGTCGGTTCATAATCCCATTGATGTACTGGCAACCGGGCAGGCACCCCATTGGCGTGCTGCAATGGACGTGTTAATGGAGGAAGACCAGGTAGACAGTGTTTATATCAACTTTGTTACGCCGCCGTTCGTGGACTGCGAAAGTGTTGCCAAAGAGATGGCTGAGGTGAGCAAGCAGCGAAAAAAACCCATTGTCTGCAATTACATGACGGATAAACCTCAATGGACAGGAACCACTGAGATACTCAAGAGCGGCAATATCCCGCGCTATGATTATGCTGAAATGGCGGCAAAGGCCCTGGCTGCGTTGAGCCGGTATAATGATATGTGCTCCCGTGAAACTGGCGAGGTAGTTCACTTCGATGATGTGGACAGGGATACTGCCCAGAAAATCCTCCAGGGAGCAAAACAAACCGGGCGCAAAAACCTCTCTGCTTCCGATGTGTATACGCTGCTGGGTGCTTACCGCATTCCCGCTGCTGACTGGCGAATGGCCAGCAACCCTGAAGAAGCGGGAAAATTTGCTGCGGAAATCGGGTTCCCTGTCGTCATTAAAGCAGATTCCGAAGAGATCGTCCACAAAAGTGATGTGGGCGGCGTAAAGGTCAATTTGCAGGACGCCAAAGCTGTAAAGTCCGCGGCAGCGGAAATGGAAAAGAAATTCGGACCCAAGGGGTTGAGGTTCTTTGTACAGAAGTTTATGCCCGGCGGTAAGGAAGTGATTATCGGAGCAAAAGCTGAACCAGGGCTTGGACATACTGTTATGTTCGGGCTTGGCGGTATTATGGTTGAGTTAATGAAGGATGTGTCTTTTGAACTCACCCCTATTGCTTCAGGGGAAGCAAAGGAGATGCTTACCTCTATCAAATCGTATCCGCTTCTATCCGGTTTTCGCGGCGACAAGGGTGTTGACCGGGAAAAGCTTGCAGAGGTTATTCAACGGGTCTCTCAACTGGTTACGGAATTGCCGGAGATTCAGGAAATGGATTTGAATCCGATTATTGCGTATGAGGACCGGGTTTTTGTGGTAGATGCTCGAATTATAATCTCTTAAGGAACTCAATTTATTAGCCACAAAGGTACACGAAGAGACACGAAGTTGACACACCCCGCCCTTCGGGCACCCCTCTCAAGAGGGGATTACTTATAGTGATGCCAGTGGGAAATACCCTTATGAAGCACGGTACGATGTTTGACCGTGTATAAAAAATTTTTGCGGGGGTCCAGGGGGCAGTTTTTATAAAAAGAGCCCCCTGGCCGTCGGAGACATATGGTAATTATGGAAAAGATGGCTTTTTTGATCATTGATATGGTCAAAGATAATTTTGTGGAAGCGAAAGAACTTCCGATTACGCCGTTGGCGAAGCAGATTATTGCTCCGATTAATAACTTAATTGCTGAGTTCAGGAAAAGATCGCTGCCCATTGTTTTTTCCACGGATGCCTTTCATGAGCAAGACTTTATATTTACGGGTTATATGAAGCCCCACTCTATTGCCGGAACAGAAGGGGCTGAGGTAATCGATGAGTTAGACCGGAGGGAGGAGGACTTCTGGCTTCCTAAGCCGAGATTTTCAGCTTTTTTTAATACTGGTCTTAATCAATGGTTAGAAATAAGGGGTGTTACTCTTTGTGCGGTTGGGGGAATTGCGACGAATTTTTGTGTTCTGACTACTGTTATGGATGCTCTTTGTTATAATTTTAAAGCTGTTTTACTGGAAGATTGTACGGCGGCATTTACAGAGAGCATCCATGAGCAGACATTGGGACTTTATCGCAGGAATCCGCTTTACCCGTTATTAAGGGTAATTTCGTCAGAGGCCCTGATTTCTGAATTAATATAAATAATTCACTTAACTGGCATCTTTTTTTCCTTTGCTGCTTTGCTTGCCTGACATTCTGCTATCTCGCACTTGCTGCATCCTGTTACCTGATGTACCGTAACCACTACTGCTGCCAGTATTAAATAAGCCGCTATTAGGATGTGTTTTATTGTGCTAAAGGCTGCAATTTTTCCAAAGAAACTCAGTATCCAGACAGCTATGGGCAACAGTAACGAAAGGAAAATAAATACAATATCAATCATTCCGGCACATCTATTAAATCCTTCGGCCTTACTTTTAGGGAACAAAAGTGCTAAATAACTGAATCCAAAACTAGGACAATCCTGGCCGCAATATGGGCATGGACGGCAAACATAGTAACGGCCAAGTGTTAGGATGCCGATCCACATAAAAAGATAAATCCAGAAGAATACAATGTACGTTTCCCACAAAAGATATCCACCCAGAAGCAACATAGGATAAAAAAGAGCCATATTAAGCAGCATTGTTTTTCGTGACCATTGAGGTAGTGTCATAATTTCCTCCCATCAATTTCTTTCAGCATTATATTTTATAGGAAATAATTTCGTATTTCAATAGATGCGGGAATTTTTTTATTAAAATAATAGGGTCAGGTATTTTATTTCTAATACCTGCTGAAGAGGTGTTCGCGAAGTTGGAGGAAAAGTTCGCCGGTTTAAAACCGGGCACTTAACAACCACATCCGGTCTTTATTATAATAGTCGTTTTACAACAGGCTGTATAAATACAACCGGTGACGTCTTTACCGCCCTGTGCAGCTTCCATGTAAACGGCGGACAGGTTAGCAATGGTCTTTTTCTTTAAGTTTAAGACTAATACTTTTTTGGTTTTCATGGTGAAAATCCTCCTTGTTATTATAAGATTCTAGAATATAATCGAATTCAGCGAGAAAGTCAACAGGAAAAATTTTTTCCCCTTTTCGATTTAATCATAGAGATTTTCACTTGACTGGTTAGAACCAACTCTTTTTTAGATTCAACAGCAGGAATGCCGTTAAATAACAGACAGCGCCGATTAAAAGCGAGATATCAAAGCCGTAACTAAACGACACCAAATAGATAGCAGTTGAACCTAAAACCGATGCCGCCCCGTTAACAGCAAACCCCCAATCGATTAAATTCCCTATCCGTTTAGTGCCTTTGGGAAAAGGCATACCCATAAAAAATCCCAAAGGAAATATGAGCACGATTGAGACTATGATTCGCGGAGCCATTGTCAGGCTGCTCAGTGCAGCGGTTAACGGGTAAAAGACAGTAATTTCAAGCAGTATCCACAAAAAGATGACGATAAATGGGATTTTATCATTAAATCTTCCAGCAAACCGGCTGCCGATCCCCGAGGCCAGAAGGAGAGTAAAAAGGGTGACGATAATGGTATAAGAAGAGGGACTGCCAGGGACAGGACAAGAAAGGCAAAATTGTAAAAAAATTCAGCGGAAAAAATTCGTGTCCAGATAATTTCTAATGAAATCAGTGTCACGGACATGAGACCGATCAATATAAATTTTTTATTCTTTTTCATATCATATATAAATTATACGGATATATCGATAAAAAGTTTCAGTTGGACGTTTTTTCGCTATTCTTTGTTTGTTCTCTTTTCTTCCTTTACAACAAAAAGATGATTATCCGATAATTTCATTCAATCCTTCGATTATCGTATCAAGTTCTTCCGGCTGTACTTCACCAAGTTTGTTTTTTAAACGGAGGACAGATAGTGTTCGAATCTGACTTATTTTAACCCATGATTTCTTCGGCAGTGACCTGTCTTTAAGTTCAAAGGTTAGAGGGAAACCGGCCCTCTGCGGCTGACTGGTAAGAGCCATTGCTATCACAGTTCCCGATCGATCGTTAAATACATCGTGACTGACTACAAGAACAGGCCGAAGACCGGATTGTTCTCTCCCTACGGTGGGTTCAAGGTCAGCCCAATAAATCTCTCCTCTTAATATTTGGGCCATGATTCGATATCCCCTTTTAGTCCTTCATCTGCCAATGCTTGCTCAAACTCAGGATCTAGTTTGGCACACTCCACAGCCAAACGCCGTTTATCCAGTTTTTCAATTTTTTCTTTAACAGCCTCCTGGATGACTTTACTGCGATTTGGAAAAATTTTTTTCCTTACTAAATAGTCGATTCTCTCTAACAAACTGTGATCTATGGATATCGCAATTTTGGCAGTAGACATATTTCACCTCCGGTATGACAAATCATCATACCATAATAATTGTAATATAGTTATTATCGCATGTCAACTTTATTTATATTTGGCTATCGCTTGTTGGTCAAAAGAAGAAAATTAAGCATAAATCTGACATGGGGATTCAGGCTGCTTTTTATGGAATATCAATGGATTCGGGGAAAAATCTTCGTGCTTAAAGCCCGTTTTTTAAAAAAATACATTTGACATGCCCGAAGAAGCTGATTAGAATATAGCCTTATATCCAAAGTGGCCGCTTTGAATGTAAAATTTAACTAAGGAGAACGTTAATGAGTACAAAAGAGGAGTATGAAGCGAAACTTGAGGTCATAACGACCATCGAGGACGACAAAATCAAAACCCCTAACAGCATCCCCGTGGATGTATACATCCAGGAAGCTGAAGACCTTTATCACTGGTGCCAGGAGGATAAAGAGCAACTGAATGCGAAAGGATTACCCCTGGAACTGGTGGATGATATGCCTATTCGCTGCGGAGCCTTAAGAGAAGCGGAATCGCTGTGGAGTGCCCAACGGTTTACCCGTGAAGAAGCGGCAAAAGAGTGGATGGAAAAATCACCCCTTGCTTATGCGTTTAGAAATGATCTTTTAAATGATCTCCGTTTTGCCTTTAGGAATGATACGCAGCTTTTGGGAAGAGTTAAAGCCATTGCGGAAGGCGGTAGTAATGCCGATATGATCCAGGATTTAAACGATCTGAGTGTGCTTGGTAGACAGAACCCGGAGTTACTTGCTGCTGTTAATTTTGATACGCTGCTTCTTGACCAGGCGGCTCAAATGGCCGATGAATTGGCTGCACTGCTGGCTGCAGCCACCGGTGAAAGGATCGATACCAGTGAATCCAAAAGAATTCGCGATCAGGCTTATACCCATCTGAAAGAGGCTGTTGATGAGATTCGTGCCTATGGCCAATATGTATTCCGGCATATTGATGAACGTTTAAAAGGTTATAGAAGTAATTATTTACGGAAGAGATCGACGGGAGGAGCAACGGCACCGGACACACCGGATACACCGGATACACCGGACACCGGTGAAGGATAAGTTTAAGAAAACCCAGGTTAAGGTTAGGGTTGAGGAGGCGAATTCTTCCCCTCAGCCTTAACCAAAGCCCGGGCTATTAAACAAAAGTTTTTGCGGGGTCCAGGGGCGGTTTTTTCAAAAAGAGGCACCTGCGGTGCGGCAATTAAAATGCCCACGGAGGCGACATATCGTTAGAAACACAATACTCCATCCTTGCACTGCAAATGCTCCCCCACGCAGTGGGGCCTGGCTGCCGGAGGCAAAAGTAATTTCATACAGTAATTATGAGTAATAAAAAAGACTATGAAAAAAAGCTCGATGTGATTAAAGCAATCGGGGATGACCAGATCAAAATACCCAATAATATCCCGTTGGGAGTGTATATCCAGGAAGCGGATAATCTTTATCAATGGTGTCAGGAAGATAAGGATACTCTTACCGGGTTAGGATTATCCTGGGAGCTTGTCGAAGACCTTCCTGTACGCTCAGGGGCCTTAAGGGAAGCCGAATCGCTGTGGAATGCAGAGCGATTCACCAGGCAAGAAGCGTCAGAGACCTGGGAAGAAGAATCGGCGGCTGCTTATGATTTAAGAGATGAACTTTTGCAGTATTTTCGTTTTGCCTTTCGAAATGACCCCGGGCTTTCAGAACAGGTAAGGCGCATTGCCAGGGGACGCGGGCATGCAGATATGATCCAGGATTTAAACAACCTGTGTATACTGGGAAAACAAAATCCTGGGTTACTGGCTAATATTAATTTCGATATGTCGCTTCTTGACAAAGCGGCTGAAAAAGCCGATCAAATGGCTCAACTGCTGGCTGAAGCTAACACTGAAAGAGCCGAATACAAAGAAGCCAAAAAGATTCGTAACCAGGCCTTTACACATCTGAAAGAGGCTGTTGACGAAATCTATAAGTATGGTCGATTTGCATTCCGGGATAATGATGAACGAAGGAAGGGATACAGGAGCAATTATATGTATATGCGGAGGAAGAAAGCCGGAAGAAAAGTTGCCGAAGAGGAGAGCAAGCCCGCGAATTCCCCTGTTCCCACGCCCGAATGAAAGGGGTAATCTACTGGTGTTACGTCAACCCTAAAATGACGGTAAACCAACCGCCCGAAGGGCTATAAAAAGTTTTGCGGGTGTCCAGGGGGTGGTTTTTCAAAAGAACCCCCTGGCCGTCGGAGACAAAAAAAGTTCTTATAGAGTTCTAATAGGTGTTCAGGATGGACATTCTAAAAGTTTTCGTTTTTTTAGTTTTTATGTCCATCCTGTAAATAAAAATATGGGTTAGTATATCCGCACGGAGGG
>WVZO01000364.1:0-261 GCA_011772425.1 Candidatus Aminicenantota bacterium | reverse complement strand
TCCGCACGGAGGGCAGCAGTTTTTCTAGAGTGCCCGTGCGGTACGAGAGATTAGCTTTAGTAAGAAAGAAAAAATTTATAATTTCATCTTAAGTCAACAGCATTGCTCCCTGGCCCCCCCGAAAAACTTTTTATAGCCTTTTGGGCGGTTGGTTTACCGCCATTTGAGGGTTGATATGACACTAGAACGAAAGGGGTCGTCACCTAGAACGAAGGGGGTGGTTGACTAGAACGAAGGGGGTCGTCACCTAGAACGAAAGGG
>WVZO01000026.1:26582-26768 GCA_011772425.1 Candidatus Aminicenantota bacterium | reverse complement strand
CGCCGCACCGCTGGCCTGGGCCACGGCTTCCGGGATATCTTTGGGGGCCTGGGCCGCCCCGGCAAAAAACATTCCCGAGGTGACACTCTCTACCGGTTTCAGTTTGGGGTGGGCCTCGGAAAGGAACCCATCCTTATCCATGGCCACCTTGAGTTTCTTGGCCAATTCGTCCGCCCCTTTCGACGG
>WVZO01000026.1:0-26519 GCA_011772425.1 Candidatus Aminicenantota bacterium | reverse complement strand
TCTTCGAAAATTTTCGATACCTTTCCCCGTAAGTAAACCGTGTTGTCTTCTTCAAGGGTTCTCTGGACAAACTCTTCGTACCCTTTTCCACCGGAACGGATATCGATGTAAAAAATATAAGCCTGGCCGTCGTGCACTTTATGTTTGTAGAGCATGGCGTGTTTGGCCGTGTACATGCAGCATATTTTGGAACAATAGGGACAGTAGAGCTCGGGATCACGGGAACCGGCACACTGGATAAAAACAACCTCTTTTGGCTCTTTATGATCCGACGGCCGGAGTACTTCTCCGCGGGTGGGACCGGAGGCCGATAACAACCGTTCAAATTGCAGCCCGTCCAGCACATCGTCATATTTCCCGTACCCGTACTCGGCCATTACTTCTTTATCCAAAAGATCATAACCGGTGGCGACAATAATGGAGCCCACTTCCTCTTCCAGGACCTGAGGCTGCATGTCGTAATCGATGGCCTGGGGTTTGCATACATCGGCGCATTTGCCGCAGGCAATGGGAAGCAGTCCCGGGCAGGACTTGATGTCAAGGGTGTAGGTGGCAGGTATGGCCTGGGGAAAAGGGATGTAAATCGCTCGCCGGCCCGTTAAATTCACATCAAACTCATTGGGAACCACTACCGGGCATACCTTGGTGCATTCGTCACAAAGGGTACATTTATCCGGGTCCACATAGGTGGGCTTTTTTAGAATTTTAACCTTAAAATTACCCACATAGCCGCTGACCTCTTGCACTTCACTGTAGGTCATGAGTTTGATTTTGGGATGTTTGGATACCTCCACCATTTTGGGGGTGAGGATACATTGAGAACAATCAAGTGTAGGAAAGGTCTCGGATAATTGTATCATATGACCGCCGATGGATGGGTTGCGTTCCACCAGGATCACGTCATAACCACTGTTGGCCAGGTCCAATGCCGCTTGAATACCGGCAATTCCGCCGCCGATAACCAATGCCCTGCGGGTCACTGGAATACTGATGGGTTCCAGGGCCTCATTGCGTCGAACACGCTCTACCGTACTCTTGCTGATTCTGATCGCCTTTTCCGTTGCTTTTTTCATATCTTTGTGGACCCAACTGCACTGCTCCCTGACGTTGCCAATCTCGCAGTGAAAATCATTGAGTCCGGCGGATTTGGCCGTATTTCTAAAGGTGGTTTCATGAAGTGTCGGCGAGCAGCAGGATACCACAACATTGTCCAGTTTTTCTTCCTTAATGGCATCGATGATCAGGTTCTGACCCGGGTCGGAACACATATATACGTAGTCTTTGGAAAAAACAACACCGGGGTATTTTGAGAGCTCATCAGCCACTTTCGCCACATCGACAGTTCCTGCGATATTGACGCCGCAGTGGCAAATAAAAAATCCGGTTCGTTTCACGATGCCTCCTTTCTTTCTGCGGCCAACAATTCCATCCCGTAATCGTACCCTTTATCAAAGGCCCGTATATTCAGGTCCAGGAAACGTTCGGGTACGAGACCGGGAAGGGCCTTTTTCATGGCCTCGGGGGATACCACCTTGGTAATTGCAGTAAAAAAGCCAAGCATAACCAGGTTTGCGATGATACGGTTTCCCAATGTCTCGGCAAACCGCGTGGAAGGAATGGCATACATCCTGATCTTTCCCCGGGGGGGCTTTGCCTTTACCAGGTCTTTGTCGATCAGGAGAATTCCATTGTCCTTCAGGTCGGGTTCGTACTTCTCATACGCTTCTTGTGACATGGCCACAAGAATTTCAGGGACACTGATGTAGGGGTACAGCACCCGCTCATCAGACACCACCAACTGCGAACTGCAGGCGCTTCCCCTGGCTTCGGGACCGAAACTCTGGGTCATGGTGGCATACTTATTATCATAGAGGGAAAGGGCTTTTCCGGAGATCAAGCCGCAGCGAACAATCCCCTGCCCTCCAAAACCGGAAAACCTGATCTCAGCCATTGTTCAATCTCCCATATAATTGGTAATCATCACCCAATACTTTTTGCATGTGCTCATTCATGGCCTCCAGAAAGGTGGGTTTCTCTTTATCCACGAATTTTCCTACAATAAGCTTCCCCTGGTAGTCGATATCCAGGGTCCGCGTATCCGCACCGTGTTGTATTTCGGAATTGTCATGATAGTATTTTAACAGGTTCAGCCCGTCGCCCAACCGGTTCCTGCGGGCATAAAGGGTAACACAGGGGGTAATGACCTCGATAAAAGAAAAACCTTTCCTGGATAATGCTTCCTGGATGGATTTGGTGACCCGCCGCAAATGAAGCGCGGTCCAGCGGGCAACATATGTGGCGCCCGCGGCTTCGGCAAGGTTGGGAAGGCTGAAGGGGAATTCGAAATTTCCATAAGGCGCCGTGGAGGCATTGGCATTGATGGGGGTTGTGGCTGCCACCTGGCCGCCGGTCATGGCATAATTGAAATTATTCACGCAAATAACCACAAGGTCCATGTTCCGCCGGGCCGCATGAATAAAATGATTGCCGCCAATCCCGGCAATATCGCCGTCACCGCTGAACACAACCACTTTTAACCCCGGGTTGGCCAGCTTTAAACCAGTTGCAAAGGGGATCGCACGCCCATGGGTGGTATGGAACGAATCCAGTTTAATGTAACCGGCCACCCGCCCCGTACACCCGATACCGGATATCACAGCCACCTTATCCATATCGAGCTCACTTTTTTTAAGTGCCTCCACAAAGGATGTGACCACCGTGCCGATCCCACAGCCGGAACACCAGATGTGAGGGATACGGTCCATCCTCAAAAAATCTTCTATCGGACTTTTCTCTTCGCGGATTTCTTCTTGTTCACTCATTTTATTGCCTCCTTGATTGTTTCAAGGATATCGTCGGGGTCATGCACCCAGCCGCCGCAGTGACGAACACCCATCACCTTTGCCTGACCGGCGACACACCGTTCCACTTCCAGGACAATCTGCCCGTAATTGATCTCAGGCACCACAAACGCCTTGACTTTTTTGGCCAGTTCTTTGATCCGCTTTTCAGGAAACGGCCAGACCGTTATCAACCGCATCGTTCCTACTTTTAAACCGGCTTTTTTGGCCGCCTGCACCGCTTTCACCGCTACTCGCGACGTAATCCCGTATGAGATCACGATCACGTCTGCCGTATCTGTATCCGCTTCTTCAAAGCGAATGATTTTATCGGCATTCTTTGCGATTTTTTCCTTCAAGTGTGTCACACATATTTCCTGGGCTTCTGCATTGATGACCGGATAACCCCGTTCGTCATGGGTTAAACCCGTGGTATGAAAGCGATAGCCGTCACCCGCCTTGACTATAAACGGCACCATATCGGTGTCGTTTTTATAGGGTGAATACTCCCCTTTGGGGCCGGTGTACCACTTCCGTTCTACCACCTCGATCTCTTCTGCGGGAGGGATAACCACCTTCTCGTGCATGTGACCCACGCACTCATCAGTCATCACAAAAACAGGCACCCGGAACATTTCCGACAGGTTAAAAGCGTCTATGGTCAGGTCGAAACATTCCTGGGGGGAATCGGGTGATAAGGCAATGATTTCATAGTCACCGTGGGACCCCCATTTGACCTGCATCATGTCCTGCTGTCCCGTCAGGGTTGGCAGCCCTGTGGACGGGCCGCCTCTCTGGACGTTGGCAATCACCAATGGTGTTTCCATCATACAGGCCAGCCCAATATTTTCCATCATCAGGGAAAAACCCGGTCCAGAGGTAACGGTCATTACTTTTTTTCCGCCCCAGGCTGCACCGATTAATGCAGCGATCGACGCAATCTCATCCTCCATCTGTATAAAAACACCTCCCACTGTGGGTATTCGCTCCGCAAATCGTTCGGCGGTTTCCGTGGAAGGTGTGATGGGGTAACCTGCAAAAAATCGACACCCGGCTGCCAGGGCGCCTTCAGCAAGTGCATAGTCTCCATCTAAAAAATGCGCTCCGGTTAACACGCCTTTAGGGTCTGCTTTCACCTTTTTCACCAGCGTCCTCCTTCTTTATTATGGGTTCCCCCTCTTCCGGGGGGTTTTTGAGAGTAACAAAAATTGCAAATTCAGGGCAAATCGTCTCACATAATTGACAGTACAGGCAGTCGTCCTCATTTTTAACGTGAGGCGGATGATAGCCTTTAACGTTGAATTCTTCGGACAACTCAAGGACCTCCTTCGGACAATATTCCACACAAAAGCCGCATCCTTTACACCTGTCTTTGGCAATGTGAATATCTCCCTTCTTGGCTACTAAATCTCCAAAATATATCTTTTTCATTGGACCCTCAATTCTCAATTCTCAAACCTCAATGGTCAAATTAATCCTTTTTCTTTTAACATCGGCCTGGGGTCGATATAATGAAGATCAAACCTCAGGGTTGCTTCGGGGCAGCCAAGGGCTATCGCCAAAACCTGGGTAAAGTAAAGCACCGGGATATGCTTGAATCCCGGGTATTCCCGGGCCGCATCTTTTTGCCGGTGATCCAGGTTAAAGGCACACAGCGGACAACTGACCACCACAGCTTCAGCCCCGTTTTCCCGGGCCGAGTTCAGGATCTGGTTGGTGCGTTCAGCCACCATAGTGGGTTTGTCTACGGTTTGATAGGCTGCACAACATTCAACCTTGTAGGGAAAATCCACCGGGTCTGCCCCCACCGCGGACAATAGGTCCTCCAGAACCGTCGGGCTCTCCGGGTCATCAAAACCAATCTCGCGGGGACGCACCAACAGGCAACCGTAGTAACTGGCTAATTTTATATGATTGAGGGGTTTCACCACTTTCCTGGCGATGGCATCGAACTGGATATCATCTCTCAGGAGTTCCAACAAATGCAATATCTTCACATCGCCTTGGTAATTCACTTCTTCTTCGGTCATAAAATTATTGATCTTCTCCAGGCTATCAGGTTCATTCTTCATCCGCTGGTTGGCTCGTTTCAGTGTATTGTAGCACATGGCACACACGGTCATGACAGAGTCAGAACCGGATTCTTTTACGCGAATCAGGTTCCGTATCGGCGCCAGGTGGTGAATCAAATCATCGGTTGCCATTGAAAAAACAGTTCCGCAGCAATACCATTTATCGAGTTCCTCGACTGAGGTTCCCAATTGGTCTAAAGAGTATAATGTTGAGTCTTCAAAATTACTTGCTGCGTTTTTCAGGGTACAACCAGGGTAGTAAGTTACTTTCATTATTATTCCTCTTCCTTTTCATTTTCATTAGCGGTGGCTTCGCATTATTTATGAAGTAAATTTTCTCATACTGCTGATAAGGGCAATCGGGGGAACGTCGGATTTTTCAGCATCCGAAAGTTCTTCTACCTCAACATGGTCCTTTCTTTGTCTCAGCAGGATTAGCCGGATGGCCTCGAGAACTTCTGCCACATTGATTCCTTTGGGGCAGCGAACATCACAGGTCATACAAGAGGCGCAAATCCAAATCGATCGTGATGCCAACAGCTCATCCTTGAGGCCAATCTGGGCATAGCGGATGACCTGGTTCGGCAGTATATCCATTTGGGAAATACTCGGACAGCCGGCGGAACATTTCCCACATTGATAGCAGGCAAGGAGATTCTGCCCACTTAACTCTTCAACCTTAGAAACAAACGGGTCGTGGATGATTTGTCGAGATAGTACTATATTCATTGAATTGTCTCTCCAGGATTGAAAACCGTTTTCCCGGACATTGCATGGCAAAAAAGTGAGCAAGCGCGGGTAAAAATCACGTTGTATCCTTTATTTTTGGATTGGTGAAACATCATTCGTTTTTTTAAGACTGATGATATCACAAAAGTTTGGTTTATGCAAGGAAAAAAAATTTTTTTTTTAATTTTTTCTTAACTAATATAAAGAAACCACGCGCATTAAACCAAAGTTTGAGGTCCGCACCTAAAATAGCCGCAGCAAGCTAAGGAAGGAAAAAACCTCGAGTATTTAGCATTCTTAACGTCGTCAACAGCATCAGTACTACGATTAAGATTAAAAATTTTTAATATCTCTTTAATGTTGGTTTAATGTTCTTCCGCTAAATTATACCCGGTCATGCATATGACCACTGGAGCCAGCAATGACAATTGAAGACCAGGTGAACGAAGTTGCAAAGGTCTACTTTATTGTCGATACTGCTGTTCATCAATATAAAAAGGATAGTGGCCTCAAATGCCCCCACTTTTGTAATCGATGCTGCTGGAATATCCATATTACCGCTACGGTAATAGAATTCCTGCCGCTGGCCCTCTGGATTTTTAAAAAACACCAGTGCCAGGAGTGGTTGACAAAACTCAAAGAATTCCAAACAAAGAATGAAAAGAATTGTATCTTACTGAGATTTCCTAAATACTGGAGATCCAGCGGCCGGTGCCTGGCATACAAAATGAGACCATTGGTATGCAGGCTTTTTGGTTTTTCCGCTGTCCTGGACAAACACAACCGGCCTGCTCTGGTCACCTGCCAGGTAATTAAACGGGCGTTAAACGATAAATATCTAAAAACCATACGTTCCCTGGAAGCAGGAAAATACAAGGTGCCGGTCATGAAGGATTACTATATGATGATGTATTCCATCAACCCCATACTGGCACAAAAATATTATCCTCTCAACATTGCTTTTCAAGAGGCTTTAGAAATGGTACTTGCCTATTACTCTTTCAGGACATACAATTGAAAGAACTCAGTTCGCTGCGCTCACAATTAATGGAATGATGGAATAGTGGAATGATGGAATAGTGGAATGTTGGATAAAAAGGCCTTCCTGGTTCCAGACAGAACATATTAACAAAACAGGAACAAAAATCAATTACAAAGGAACAATTTTTGATTACATGGGACAAAAATAACGGGAAAAAAAGGGTCAAGCAAGGAATAGGGCGCAGGGAATCGATCTATCTGCTGGTGGTAAACATGACCTGATGTTTGTCGCTGAGCCACTGCTGCCAGACCAGGTAAATATTTCCTTCTTTGTCAACGGCAATGTCGGCATAATCCGGCATCCTGGCATTGACACCGGCGGAAACCGTGATCCCTTCACACCAGGGATAACTACCATACACAGAACGGCTGTAGACAATCTCCTGCCGGTTGGTACCAAACCCGTAATTGGTCCAGACCACATTAATATTGCCTGAATCATCTACAGCCAGGGCAGGCTCGCTAGATAACCAGGAATCATTGGATATATTGATTACGCCGGTCCAGTTCTGTCCCTGGTTCCAGGAGCGGGTAAAATATATTTCCCGGTCCAACGCGCCTAAATCAAACCAGGCCACATAGACCTGGCCGTGATAATCACACGCTATCACGGGCCGGACCGAGTGTAAGTCATCGGAGGATAAATTGATTATTTCACCCCAGGTACTGGCGCCGTATTGATAGCAGCGAAAAAAAATATCCCACTGCCCCGGTCGATAATCTTTCCAGGCGGTAAAGATATTACCTTCGGCATGCACAGCCACCACGGCGCTGTCGGATGGGCCGATGTTATCGGACACATTAACCGGCTCGCTCCAGGTGTCGCCATAGTCATGCGAGCGGCTGAGAAAAATATCGCTGCGATTTGATTTTATCGATTCATGCCAGACCACGGCAACTTTGCCATAGTTATTGGCGGCAATGTCGGGGACATAGGAGGAATATCCCGGTTCTGAAATCATGGTTACATTCTCCCAGGTGACGCCGTTGTCCCGGGAGCGGCGTAAAAAGATATCAAATTTATCATCGAAACCGCTGGCACTATAGACAACGTATACATTCCCCCCGCCGCTTACGGCTAACTCCGGGCAGCAGAGGGAGTTGTAACCATAAGTTAATATTTGGATATCACTCCAGGTCTCGCCAAAATCAGTGGAACGGCGGTAATACACATTCCATTCCCCATCACTCATGTCCTTCCAGATGACATGAATGATATCCTGGTCGTCCACGGCTATCATGGGAAAGGTACCATCCAGGGTAGTTTGGGAGATATTGACCGGATCGTTGAAACGGGGATGTTCCAATACAGAAAAATCCACCGTATCGGACTTAGCACTGTCACGGCCGCCGGACACATAATTGACCACATAAACCGGAACGGTACGAACGAGATTGTCTATGGAGGTACGTTGACTTGAAGAATCCCGAAGAGTATTGCGAACCAGGTCATTCGTATAAATCCGGCAGCGAAGTTTTTTGTCACTGACCCGTTCCGTGGTTTTGCGGATGTAATTAAAAACGATCTCGGCACCCTCCCTGAAATTTTCCCCATGAACCGTCAATGTAAAAGCGGGGAGAGACAATGCCCTGGCATCGGGAGAAATCGACTGGATCACCGGGTTAAGAGGCTCGCTGTCCCCATCGATATTACACCCGCCTGAGATTAACAAAACCGCCACTATAAAAATAACAGCCCCTGTTTTCATGGTAATTAAAATAGCATAACCTCCTGTTTTTTTCAACTACCCGGGAAAAACTGACTCAAAAACTGACTCGGTGTTTGAAAAGTTGAAATTATTCTGATAAAAAGGGCCAAATAAGAAATTTGAAATTTATTATATGGAATAAAGCTCTGAAATCGACTCAATTGGTGAAAAATACCCTGACCGTATCATCTTAGCCAGGAGTTTATCAGCTTCTAAAAGTTCCAAAAATTCCATGTCATTGGATAAAACCGTATTATTAGCTACGAAGCTCATCAAGTTTCCTTCCTAGAATTTCTACCTCACTTTCAATTTCCCCTTTACTATTCGGACCTAAATCTATTTTAATACCACGTTTCAATAATAAATCTTTCATCTCCTCAAAACAAAGGCCAGCCAGATGGGCCGCTTTGGAAAGTGATATATCAGAGTGCTGATATGTATGGATAGCTAATTCCAATCGATATTCAGGGCGTATCCACAGCAAAGAACGCAACGCATCCCTAAGAACATCTTCTTCCCTGGAATATAAACCAGCAGAAACCAAATCTTTTGCTTTAAACATCATAGATATCTCCCTATTTTTCGTTACCTCCGTTTTTATTTTATCCTGGTTAAGTATAATAGATGGTCTTACTTTTGTCAAGAAGAAATAAAAGGTTTCTCCCCTATATTTTATTATATTGCCCTGGTGCCGCGCCAAATAACACCCACAGCCCGGTAAACCATTGAAAACGGGGAAAGGGGATATACAAGAAATATATCCTTAAAAAATAGAATTTTTTGTGAAAATTCTCTTGATTTTCTTTTGCCATTATGTTAAAAAAACCACTTAAGTGGAATGGGATTGTTAAATTCAGTTTGCGGAGATTGAGTGGAAGTTGATAACAACATCAGAGAGATGCAAGGCCTTACCGAAACAATCGGCAAAGGCGGAAGCTTGTTAGAATGAAAAGTGTCACGGTCGATAACTATAGGAAAGACAAGTATTATCCTCGCGTTGTGCGGGCCGTGGCTAAAATCCTCCAACGTTCAAACGTTGTTGCCCCTGTGGACGTGCTGTTGGAGATGGGGAATCTTTCCCAAAAAAATCATGACGCCTGGCGCCGCGGTCAAGTGCCCTATCTTGAACGTGTTTTTGAGGGAAACCTATCCAAAGCCAACAGGATATTACGGATTATTGGTTTTCACGTTCACGATCTGGATATGGTTCCCCGTCAGACTGTTTACCACCAATTAGGCAGCGGAAAAAACCGTATCCTTCGTTTCTCCAAATCGGGAGATAGGAAACTTGAAGAATCATACTCCAGACAATACGTCTGGAATAAGTCGGATGAAAAGAAACTTAATGTCATTAAGCAATTGAAACCCGAAGGTGAAGTAAGATGAAATATAAATTATTTGAAGAAATTGTATTAAATAAAGATATTCCTGGAAAGAATCTGAAAAAGGGGGATGTTGCTACTATTGTTGAATATCATCCTGTCACTGACGGTGAAGATGGCTATTCACTGGAAATATTCAATGTACTTGGAGATACAATAGCCGTAATATCTGTACCTGAGTCAGCGATTGAGCCGTTAACCAAAGACGAAGTCTTCAGTGTCCGTCCATTGGTCGCAGCATAAAAAAGGGTGTGCTGAGGATGAATTTAAATCGCCTGCGGTGTTTAAAAAACTGAAGGGAAAAGAATACCAATCAATTTCTTTTTGAAAATGTCTGTTAAAGAACTCACAATCACCTCCTTTGCTCATTTTCAAGAAAAGTTATGTGAAATATATGACAGGCATATGAAACAGGTAGCAGAATGGGATGAACAGAAAAAATCAGAAAAATTCGCAAATCCTATCGATTATAATTATCTTAAACCCCAGAAGAATCTTTTATTCAGAGGCGTAAAAAATAGTATTCACAGACTTGTTCCAAAAGTTGGAAGAGATAAACGTCTGTACATGAACGAAGTAGGTATACTTCGTTCGTTTAAGGAGAGAGGTATTTCTAATTTTCCTATTCCTCCCAAAGATGATTGGGAATGGATCACGATAGCTCAACACCACGGTCTACCCACAAGACTTCTAGATTGGTCGGTGAGTCCAATGGTCGCTGCCTATTTTGCTGTCGAAGATGCCGAAATAGAAGACGATGCCGATGAATGCGCCATCTTTGTACTTGCAAGAATAAAAACGATCTCTATCAACCAATTACCAGATTATCCAGAAGGACCACTCAGTATTTCTACTAAAACTAAGAATATGACCATGAGATTCGCCCCCCCATATCATAACAATCCTCGTATTGTTGCGCAAAGAGGCCTATTTACTATACATCCTAAACCTGATGTCCCGCTTGATGATATTCGTGAAATGCGCGAAGGACTATGGAAATTGATTATTAAAGGAAAGGATCTACAACGTCATTTTAAAAATTCATTAGATGTTATCGGGATAAACCGTGAAACTCTTTTTCCTGATCTCGATGGCTTAGCTAATTACATTCAGTGGAACTACAGTCAAAGAAAAAATGCGCCATTATTTTGTCTCTGATGGTGAAAAACTGAATCAAAAAATGGCTCTGAAAAAACTGATTCAAAAAACTGACTCGGTGCTTGAAAAGTTGAATTTATCCTGAGGATGTAACAGCCAGGCTTAGAAGTTGAGAAGTTTTCAAAGAGGGGACGGCGTCCCCACCCTAAAAGAATCGTTCATGACGGCTGAAGGATACCAACCGGAAAAACGTTGTTTTTTTTTGCGCGTTTTTACAGAATATTAATAAAGAAACCGCTCAACCGGCACGTTAAATATCTGGCTGAGTTTTTTAGCCACCTCTTTACTAATATTCCGCTTTCCTCGTTCCATGTCGGAGATATTTTGTCTACCTTGAAAACAAGTGAGTGAGTTGAGTAAGGTGAGTAAGTTGAGTGGGGAACTCTCTGTGCTCTCTGTGCTCTCTGTGCTCTCTGTGGCTTTTAATTCCTAACGCTTCAAACAGAAACGCTTTGCTGAGTTATAAATCCCAGCCATGAAAAAATATAAGAAGCGATACAACTTAAGTCCTTCCATTGCAAAAAAAATTCCATCGATGCAATAAAATTCGCATCGACGCAAAAATAATCCCATCGATGGAGAAAAAAATCCTTCCCATGGTAAATTTTATGCAATTTTGCATAAATTTTACCAACGCTCAAAAAAATTCATGAATTTAGGATTAATTTATCCATCTTTTCGAAAAAATTCATGAATTTGTATGAATTTTGCCTTCAATGGGAAAAAACATGCAATTTTAGAGAAAAAATTAGCCACAGAGGTCACAGAGGCGGGTGGCACCCGCAACCAAAAGGGCATAGGAATTCGCCTTGTGATATAGTAATTATTTCTTGGAATAAGAACAAGAAATTGAAAGAGAGTAGTATAGAGTTCACAGAGAAGCCTCCTAATGACAATGACCAATTTAGCCACGTCTAAAACTGTCTCGGTGTCTGAAAAGTTGAATTTATCCTGATAAACAGAATCAAGCAAAAATCGGTCTGCCTGCTTCGCGGCCATCCTTCACCACCAAAATTGTCAGTCTGTATCAGTTGAAAAATCCAGGAACCGGGAATATAATAATACCATAACTAAAATTGAATTTTGCTCCTTTTTAGGTTATACTAAAGAATCAGGAGGCGATATGCAAAACACATATACAGCAGTAGTAAAAAAAGATGGAGATTGGTGGATAGGTTGGATCGAAGAAGTCCCGGGTGTGAACTGCCAAGAACGTACAAAAGATGAGTTAATGGAGACATTGAAAGTAACACTCAAGGAAGCAGGCATTCATGGTGGTGGAACCCGAACTTGAACAAACGCTCTTCAGTCCCAAGTCATACTGAAATTAAAGACATCCTGGTAATGAAAATCTGTAAAGATCTGGGGATATCTCCAATGAATTAGCTTTCCTGAGAAAAAACAGAAAAACGTGAAAAACCAGCCAAGCCGGAAATCGGTCCCCAGAAAATTACGCTGCTTTTTTTTCCCCGGGTTCCATTACATCGACATAAGTGAATAACAAATCTCTAAAATCCGGATTTTCCAGGTGTGTTAAGACCGATTTTCTTTCAGGAACTTTTTGATTGGCTTCTCGATAGACATCGAGGTTGATTTGTATTGCCTCGGCTGCAGCTTGTTNNATTTTCTTAACCGTATCGACCGCTCTTACTACTGGAACATCTTTTTGCGGGTGAACAATAGTGACGATAAACTGGCTTTCCGGGTGCTTAAAGTTATAATGATCGCCTTTGACGCTGACCAATGTCCACCCGAATTCTTTAGCCATCTTAACTAATTCCCGACTCGTATATCTTTTAGGCATGCTTCCGTATTACCATATCAATGTTACCAGCAATCTTAGTGGAGTATAATAGCATAATCCAGTAAAGATTTCAACTATTTGTTGATAATTGAGAGACAGTCAAAAAAAGTCTTTCAAGTGTTTACAGGCCAAGGCCAAAATTTATCTCAACTTTTTAAAACTTAAAAACGCCGCTGTGTGCCCCTCGCCGAAGGCGTTTAAAATCTGTCCGAAGGACACCCCTTTGTTTGGAATTTGGGATTTGGGATTTGGAATTTGGAATTTGGAATTTCCCGGACAAGCCAGATCCTTTTTGGTTGCGGCTTGTCCGGGCTGTGTACATGTCAATAAAAAAATCAATCAAAAAATCTCCCCTTAAAAAATTTTCTTAGAAAATGCTCTTGATTTTCTTTTTCCATTATGCTAAAAAACTGTCTTAGCGGAAAGGGGTTGTTAAATTCAGTTTGCGGAGATTGAGTGGAAACTGATAACTACTTCCGGGAAATACAGAGATGCAAGGCCTTACCGATACAATCGGCAATGGCGGAAGCCTGTTAAATTATACTTCCAGCTTGAAAACAAAATGAAATGTTTCATCCTGGCTTGAATTTATCATGGTATAATAAAAGAGGTGAGAAAATGGGTGCTAAACAGAAGGCAATTTTGATTATAGCGGCGTTTGCGGCAGCGGTATATGCTATCGTAATCTTAACCGATGCGTGCAATAGTCCACAGCCGAACCTGTTAATCACAGGCATTGTCACGGACGCAAAAACAGGACAACCCATAGTGGGGGCAACGGTTTCGGACGACGAATATGGTCCGAAGCCCTACAGGAGTGCAATTACGGATTCGTCCGGTAAGTACAGCTATTTCACCTGGATGGAGGAACATACCATAGTGGCACAGGCGGTTGGCTATAAGCCTCAACGGAAAATGTTGAAGACGAGTTTTTCAGAAAAGGAAAAGGAGAAGGTCCTGGACTTTGCGCTGGAGCGCGAGTGAAATGGTACCAGTTAAGTTAACCGCGAAGATACGCGAAGGTACGCGAATAAGAAGAACAAGGGCAAGGTGACGGTACGTCAAAACGTCAAAATAGAAAACCTGCCACTTTGCTAATATTCCGCTTCCCACGCTCCATCTCGAAGATATTTTCTCTGCCTTGAAAACAGGTGAGTGAGTTGAGTAAGGTGAGTAAGTTGAGTGGGGAACTCTCTGTGACATCTGTACTCTCTGTGGCTTTTAATTCCTAACGCTGCAAACCGAAACGCTTTGCTAAGTTATAAATCCCAGCCATGAGAAAATATAAGCAGCAATACAACTTAAGTCCTTCCACTGCAAAAAAAATACCATCAATGTAAAATAATTCGCTTCGACGCAAAAATAATCCCATCGATGGGGAAAAAAATCCTTCCCATGGCAAATTTTATGCAATTTTGCATAAATTTTGCCAATATCTCAAAAAAATTCATGAATTTAGGATTAATTTATCCATCGTTTCAAAAATGAGATACGGAGATACGGTGCCAGGTAATTTATTTAAATGCTTAAATTAACAGGTTTTCATCCTCCGACTTTTCCTGAAGAATTTCTTTGGCCTTCAGCAAACTGGAAAGATTTTTATCCCGCTTGATTAAAACAGCCAATTGTTTTTGTTCTTTCTTTATCTTCGGCAGACAAAATACCCCACAATTCAATGATATCAGAATGATCCCCGGGACTCCCTGCCCTCAATTTCATGGCAATGAGGTAAGGTACAGATAAAACCGGAAAAGGAATGTCCTCCAGTGGTTTCGCCCTCCTGAGTCCTTCCAGTTCCCATTTATACCGGGGAATAATAAAATCCATCCTGGGATATTCACCTAATTGATCTGTCTTCGCTAACTATACTATTTACGAGCTTCAAGGTATCTTCGATAGATTTCATATTCGCTGACTCCCCTGGTTTTTGCCTTTAAAGCAATCATATGGTTAAATACGGTATTCAGTTTTCTTATCCGTTGAAGTGGAGTTAACTTGAGAAATTCTTCTTTCATCTCTTTTCTTTTTTTGTCCATTATCCCTTCTATTGGCATATTTTATATTTCCTCCATCTCATTAATATGCATTACCGGCTATATTTTGTCAAGCCTTCCGCAACTTTTTTTAATACAGGCCTGATCGTATTGAATTTCGAGAAGCCTCGGCCCACCGATAAGTGCGCCGGAAGATGGCCCGAAGGGCCTTCTTAGGGTACATGCGCCGCATGCTGATCGCCGAAGGCATAAGTCGGGCTTGAAAAATGGGCCTATTTCATTTAAAATATAGCTCTTTAGTTGGATTACCTGGAAAATCTCTAAAATGAGGAATTATTTTGGCTGATAAAGAAAGTAAATACCCGAAAAAGTACAAGCACTTCGATGTGGAAAGCAAATGGCGAAAAGAATGGGACCGGATGGGCATCTACCAATGGGACCCTAATGTACCCAGGGAACACACGTATGTGATCGATACCCCACCCCCGACGGTTTCCGGGTCGCTTCACGTGGGCCATGCTTACAGCTATGCCCAAACCGATGTGATTGNNGGGCCCAGAATGTGTTTAATATCCGCTGCGAAGCCCATTTACCCTATGATCCCAAATGGAAACCAGATCGAAAAAAAAATTCAAAAGATATCGAAGCTGTTTCCCGCCAAAATTTTATCGAAGCCTGCGAAATCATTACCCAGGAAGATGAAAAAGCCTTTGAAAATACCTGGCGAAAACTGGGACTTTCCGTAGACTGGTCGCTGATATATAACACTATCGGTGACCACTGCCGCCGTATTTCCCAGCTTTCCTTCCTGGACCTGGTGGAAAGGGGTTTAATCTATAATACCGAATCCATTACCATGTGGGACGTGGATTTTAAAACCGCTGTTTCCCAGGCCGAAGTAGAAGACCGTGAAATTCCTGGTGCCTATCATGACCTGCGGTTCGGCTTTGAAGACGGCGGGGAGTTTATTATCTCTACTACCCGACCGGAACTGCTGGCCGCTTGCATTGCCGTCGCCGCCCATCCCAACGATGTTCGCTATGAAAAATATTTCGGCAAAAAAGCGATTACCCCACTTTTCAAGGTTCCCGTCCCTATAGTCCCCAGTGAACACGCCGACCCGCAAAAAGGCAGTGGAATTCTTATGATCTGTACTTTTGGAGACATGGCTGACGTGGAGTGGTGGCGGCAGTCTGGCCTGCCTATCCGCCAGATGATCGGCATGGATGGAAAAATTTTAAAAATGAAATTCGGCCCGGATGGTATCGAAAGCCTGGACCCGCAAGCAGCCCAAACTGCCTATGACCATCTGGCGAATTTATCCATAAAAGCCGCTAAGAAAAAAATAGTAGAATTGCTCACACAAGATGGCAGTGCCGTCGATGGTAAAGGTGCTGCCATGAAAGGTGAACCACAAGTGGTGAATCATACGGTTCGTTTCTATGAAAAAGGTTATAACCCCCTGGAGTTTATCCCTACCCGCCAGTGGTTTATCAAGATACTCGAGCACAAGCAGGAATTGTTGGCCCAGGGGGCGAAAATCAAGTGGCATCCGGCACATATGCAATCCCGGTATGACCATTGGGTGATGGGCTTAAACCAGGAATGGTGCATCAGCCGGCAGCGCTATTTCGGCGTGCCCCTGCCGGTGTGGTATCCTGTCCTGGATGACGGCCAACCGGATTATGCCAGGCCGATATTCCCGGGTAAAAAGAATTTACCGGTAGACCCGGAAATCGATGTTCCACCTGGTTATTCACCGGAACAACGGGACAAACCCGGGGGCTTTATGGGAGAAGAAGATGTGATGGACACATGGGCCACCTCGTCATTAACGCCGCAAATTGCCAGTCATTGGGGCATTGATTGGCCGCGCCATAAAAAGCTTTTCCCCATGGATTTGAGGCCGCAGGCCCATGATATTATTCGTACCTGGGCTTTTTATACTATTGTCAAAGCCTGGATGCACGATAAAGAAATCCCCTGGAAACATGCGGCCATTAGTGGTTTTATCCTGGACCCGGATCGGAAGAAAATGAGCAAATCCAAAGGCAACGTCGTGACCCCGGAAGATTTATTAAACGAACATTCCTCCGATGTTTTCCGTTACTGGGCCAGCCGCGGCCGTTTGGGCGTGGATTCTGCCTTTGATGAAACACCATTTAAGATTGGCCGCAAATTGGTGATCAAGATTTTCAATGCCAGCAAGTTTGTATTGACGCAATTGGATGGAGCCAAAACCCCACTTGAAGATTTTTCATTGACACAAGTCTGTACCGAATGTGACTGGGCCTGGATCGCGATTCTCAGGAAAACCATAGAGACGGTTGATGTGGCGTTCGAGGATTACGATTATACCATGGCCCTTCAACAAATCGAGGACACCTTCTGGTACTTTTGTGATAATTACCTGGAAATGATAAAGGTCAAAGCCTACCAGGGAGGCGAAACACCTGGAAGCCGTTCTGCCCTGGTCACTTTGAATTGGTCGCTTAAGACGTTTTTAAGGCTTTTTGCACCCTTTATGCCTTTTATTACTGAAGAGATATGGTCCTGGCGGTATACCCATGAAAGTGCTTCGATTCATAAGGCTTCATGGCCGACAAAGGAAGAGGTGGTCATGGTGGAAGCACCTGCTCATGAAGAAAGTTTTGCCGCGACAGTGGAAGCGATTTCCAGGATTCGGGGTTTTAAAACCGAAAGCCAGGTCTCACAAAAGCGACCGGTAGCAGCATTGGAAATACGCGGTACGCAAGCCAACCTGGATATGATTCAACCGATGATCTCTTATATTGTAGACTCTGCCAATGCGGAAACCACACCCGTCTTAATCGTGGATGATACCATTAAAGCGGAAGAAGGACGTTTCCGGGTCACAGTGGAGCTGGGAGAGTATAAGGAATAACGAAAAAAACCAAACCTGGATGAGGAAACATGTTCAGAAACCAGCCTGTTGGATAAAAAAGCGGGTACGGGGTCGGTAGGGGGTCAAGTCTTGCTATGCAACAAAAGGCATTCCGGGAAAAAGAAATAGACAATTCCACTTAACATTTGAACGAAAAAGTTCATGTTACGGCAGGTGGTGCATTGTAGAAGCGGATGCATAGGAAAGCGTAGAGCATAGGGCATGAAAAGGGAAGGTGAGAAGAGAGGAAAGGTTGCGTCGCGATCAATTGGTTTATTTTGCTCCAATTGACCGTGAACCGCTTTGAGGTCCCTCCTGAGCAATTGACTGGCAAGCCGCCCCGGTCGCATGTGAGTTCGCTTGGCCTCCTTCTTTAGTAGTTCCATCACGTCTTCGTCAATATCGATTTCGAATCTTCTACCCCGAAGTTGTACGTCAACATCGACATTGACGAAATCCTCAAGATAATCTGTTGTGTCATGGGTATCCCAGAACTCTCCAGCCTCCCTGTAGGAAGCGAATTCATCGGGAATGGGCTCAACCTTTTTATCTTTTTTTTTCATAGTACTTTCTCTCCGAATGACTCATGTCTCGTGCTGAGGATACGGTGCCAGGTAATTTATTTGAAATGTGAGTAAGTTGAAATGTAAAGAAGAAAAGATCGAAACAAAAAAATAGACAGACCGGTTTGGTAAGGAGAAAATAGAAAAATGAAAAAGGTATGTTGGATTTTAGTTCTCGTTGTTCTTACAAGTCCGGCTTTTGCCGAACGAGTGACCATATTTAAAGATTTGGCAAAACCTGCAGGGTTCTATTTAGATAATGACCATTTTTATCTTATAGAATTTCCCCATATTTATGTTTATTCATTAAGTGAGAGACGAACATATAAAAGCAGCAGAAGAGTATTACAGGATCAGGGGGAGAAGGCTTTATTCCATACTGAAAGAAAGAGGGTGGCTTTACCATCCCCAATACTTTCCTGCCGTACGGTATTTAAAGGGGATCGATAATAAGATATATATTATCCCATACAAGAAAAAACAAGGAAAAAATCAACTTTTCATTTTCGACCTGGAAGGGAAGTTATTGAAGCAGGCGGCAGCACCGATTGTGGAGGAATCGATTTTTTCATTTTATCCCAGCACGATAAAGGACGGGAAACTCATTCAATTGATTGAGAATGAGAAAGAGGAATGGGAACTGCACATAACAGGAATCGAATAATATGGAAAACTGACTCGGTGTTTGAAAAGTTGAATTTATCTTAATAAAAAGGGTCAAGCAAAAGATCGGTCCGGCCTCTTCGCGGCCATCCTTCACCACCTAAAATATCAGTGTATCAGTTGAAAAATCCAGGAACCAGGAATCGAACTACCGTTTTTCAAATACCCATAGATTGTCGTAACTAAACCGGGGACCGCGGAAGCTCTCCTCTGCTTGCAGCACCTGACCTTTTTCCAGCAATCGGTAGTACACCGTGTTGACAGCCTCGCCCTGCGGTGCAATAATACGGGTTACGAAGACCAGGGCATCACCTTCCCAGTAGAGCTTAGAAAAAAGCTTTCGCCCTTCCTCCTGGCTCTCAACCTCCTTGCCGTCAGTGCTAAGTTCGTAGGAGAAAACATCCTCCTTTCCACCAAAGGTGAAGGTGCGGTAAAGCTTGAAAATGGGCTCACGATGCTCAATCCTAACAACCGCTTGCTCAAGTGCAGCTAACTGCTGTACCTGGAACTTGCTCTTCTCCTTGTTCAAAACCCACTCCCCGGAAAAGTCAGTCCCTTGCTGGCCGGATACCGAAAAAGTAAAAAGAAAAAACACCAGGAAAATCAAAACCTGAATTCTCTGCATAGGGTACCTCCATTGTTACTTCCATATTTCCATAACCATTATAGCACATGGAAATAAGGGGTCAAATCTTTTTTCATAATTTTTTTGCATAAGGGGCCAGGCAAAAAAACACTACTGGTATTGACGAAGGTACAACGCTGCATGTATACTGTATACTGCAACAATCGTATTGATAACTTTTCGGAAGCTTTCCTTTAAAAAGTTATCAAAATTTAATTTCTACAATGGAGGTTAAAAGATGAAAAAGAAGGTCATACCGAAAACACCACCCATTTTCCTGGTTAAGGTCATCATGCGTTTTGTGGATTTTTTAGAAAGATTGCTAAGAAAAATCCTTCCCCCACAGGCTGTGCTACTCAATCACACATTCAAGGATATCGTTGCCAACAGGTGCGTATATTTTGCGGCAGAAATCGGGATTGCGAATCTCTTAGAGGATGGGCCGAAACCGATCGAACAATTAGCTGAAGAAAGCGGGATGAATGCAGATGCGTTATATCGTGTTATGCGAACCTTATCGACTTTAGGGATATTTAAAGAAAAAGAAAACCGTTATTTTGAAATAAATAAACCCGGGAAATTCCTACGCTATAATGCCGCCGATTCAATGGGTACTTTCATAAGAGTTTTCGGACAACCATGGTTGTTTGTCGCATGGAATGACTTTGAGAGAACCGTAAAGAACGGGAACGATTATTATGAAAATAATTATGGTGAGAATCTTTTTGATTGGCTGAGCAAAAACCCCAGGCGCAAAAAATATTTGACGAGGGCATGACAGGTGCATCAACTCTTTCCGACTTCCCTATTATTAATGCTTATGATTTTTCACCATTTGATACGATGGTCGATGTGGGAGGCGGACATGGTTTCATACTTGGAATTCTACTGGGTTCCTTTCCCCAATTGAGAGCCGTGCTCTTCGACCTGCCTTCAACCATTGAGACTGTAATTGAAAACAAAATATTTGAAAAAAAAGGCCTTAGCGAACGAGTGGAATGTATCGGCGGTAATTTTTTCGAATCTGTTCCAGCCGGTTATTCTGCCTATCTTTTAAAATTTATCCTGCGTGACTGGGATGATAAAAAAGCCGCAAGAATCCTGGACAATTGCAGAAAAGCGATGCGTGACGATTCGGTCTTAATTATCGTGGAAAATATAGCAGAAGATAAAAAAAATAAAGCGGACTTTAGTAAGCTGCTTGATATCGCATTGATGTCTGCTACCGGGGGGCGCGTGCGAACCATGAAAGAAAGTAAAAAATTACTTGAAGATTCGGGATTTAAATTAAAGCGGGCTTTCCCCACAGCAGCCATTTTCACTATACTGGAAGCAGTTCCGGCATAACAAATTATTACTGAAAAGAAAATTGGTCCAGTCGAAAAATTTTGACATTTTTTGTTTGCATTCTTATCAAACCTGTGATATAAAAAATTTTACACTGAGAGATAGTGTTTTTTATCTAATATGATGAACGTAGAAAATACACCTCAATTTCGCCGGGCAGTTGGCTTACCGGTCTATCATATCCGGATAAAAAGAAAAACGAAAAAGGAAAAAGAGAGAAATATATGAGAAAAATTTTCTTAATTTTACTTTGCTTTATATACTGGACGTTTCAATCGTTCCCTTTCTTGCCCAGCAAAACGTTCACTGGAAATGAAAAGGGAAACAACCTGAAATATAGGTTTGAATACATGTTCCAGGGAAAAGCCACTGGAGTGATCCTATTTTTTTTCCGCTACCGCATGTTTATTTGTACCACCGCTTCCATTCTCCTGAGCGCCGAAAAAACCGACGAAAAAACGCTGCAGTTCAATTTTGTCGATATCGATAAAACCGGTTATCTCCTTCGTACCTGGGGGTTTAGTGGCAAAACCCTGTTTACAGGTGCCGCGGATTATGATCTTAAAAAAACACAAGAGATACTGGATAAAGGTTTTTTTATATTTAAGGAGAAAGCCCCTGATTTTTCCCGGACTCTTAAGCGGCGGAAAGTTTTTCCCTATAGGATTCTTTCCCGGGGGAAAAATGTGATAACCTTTAAAAGAGATAACACCGGGATTCACAGGGATTGTTCCCTGGATATGCAGGTGCAATCCGCTAAACATAAAAAAAAATATGATTTTTGGTTCCAGATTTATCCTGTACTGCTGGAAATGCTGAAAATATATAACCACCCCTTTTTTTCCGGCGATTGGCAGGAGATTTCCCAACTGGAACTTGACAGGGAATGGCACAGCCCGGTACTGGATTACAGCGAAACTTTAAATCGTATTGGCAAACGAACAACCGAAGTTGTGGGAAATTTGGTTAAATTTAAGCAAAGGAGCCCCTTCCGATTGACATACCGCGTCGTATCCAGGACGCCGGGAACGCTTACCATCCACGGAGAAGCGGGACCGCAGGTTAAAGTATGGGACGGGTATAAAATCACCCAGGTAACCCGCACCATTGAAATTCGCTTGCCGGATGGTGTTGTCCTAAAAGACCAATTTCATGTGGAGATTCGCACAAAAAAGGGAAGAGGTGGTTTTGCCCACTGTGCCCTTACCTTGATCCAATAATATCACACCAAAAACGTCAACCAGCACCGACCAATTTCCCTTAATCCCGCTTTAAATAAATCGAAACCTTAAACGTTACTGCCAACGTATAATCCGTTGTTTCCAATTTGCCTGGCAATAGTTTGAACGTCACGTTATCGATAATATGGAACTTGTTTAGCTCAGACACTTTTTTAAAAAATATGGCCATATTATGGAAGTTTCCCTGTAATTCAATCATTACAGGAAGCTCATTATAAATCCCCTGGCCGCCGTTATCGCCGGATGTGGGAACATCACTCAATGTAGCCCATTTCAAAATTCTTAGTTTCGAGTCTCCTATAATCCCCAGGAGTTTCCTTAAGACGGTGGATACTTCTTTTTCCACTACCAACCGGTTTTCCAGCCGGTTAAGGAGATGTTCTTTCGACTCGCCTTCCGCATCGATATCCTGCCCAGGGGCCTTCTTTCTTTTTTTCTTATCGCTGTCTTCGCTGCCTTCTTTATAAAGGGCCTTTACCTTGAATTCCAATAAGGAGTTCCCGTTGTTTGTTTTGTTTGTCCCCAGGTATTCCAGGTTTTGGAAAATATCCTGGTTCTTTAAGTTATCTAAAAATTTCGCAACTTGATCTTCTTTCAGAGTTTTCCCGGTAATGCTCAATTTTTTTTGACTGAAATTGAGTTCAGTCACCCAGGTATCCTCAGGGAGTGCGTTTTCCAGTTTTGTCATCATCTTGGCCGGGTAGTGCTGGATGTCGGCCAGATTACTGAGAAAGGTAAGGCGCTGCTTCAACGGGTCTATTTGATTTTGTTCGCTTTTGGGTTTTTTCTCCAGGGCAAAGGTCCAGGAATGCCCGATAATAAAACCGGTCAACACAATCGAAATAAAACCGATCAATAAAGTTGTAGAGCTTTTAAGTTTTGTATCCATAATTCTCTCCTTAGCTAGAATTTGCAATATCCGCTCTTTCAGCGGTATATGCGCTGCCGCCATCCCCAGGGACAGCGGTATAGGGCTGATAAGACTCGTCTTTTCAGCCAGGTTGATTAAACACTCTGCATATTCCCGGGAGCTGTTCTCCATCAGGGCATAGTTGTCGGATATCTCTTCCCGTGCCCGGGAAAAATATGCACTCAACTGATATACGGCGGGATTCCACCAATGAAGCGCTTTGACGATTCTTTGCAGCATTCCCATTAATTGGTCTTTATGGTAAATATGCGATAACTCGTGCAAAAGAATACCCTTTAGCTCATTCTCAGTGAGGGTTTCATATAAATGACCAGGTATCACCAGGATCGGTTTGAAAATACCAAATACCACAGGGCTGGGAATAGAACACGTCGTATACACCCCCGGTAAAGACATCCCCGGGAACCGCTTTTGTATCTTTTTCACTACTTCTTCCAGTGGTTCCCTGACATCATCGCCTATCTCTGTCAGTCCCTGTTTGAACCGCTTTACCACAAACATCCCGACAACAAGACGACAAAAAAGAAACAAAAACCCCAACAGCCAGATGAACCCGATGCCATTGACAAGCTTTACCACTGTAAAAACATTGAAAAATGGCCCACCGGGGGCCTTCTTCCCCGGTTTCCCCTTCAAGGAGAGCGGTGTTCCACGGGGGAGTGCCCGGCTTTCTTTCCCTGCCCCGGTTTCTCCCGGTTCGTCTTTATCGCTCCCTAAAAAATCAAGGCCGGCATCTTCGGTAAAAGGTAAAAATGTCCGGTAGTAAGGCATATCGAAAAGTTGAAACACAACAGAAACAAGGGGCAAAAACAGCAGTACTATTAAAATCATTAAAATGATCCCACTTCGCAGCGTGGCTGCTTTTTTCTTTAGCAGCCGGGCAACCAACCACCCTACACAAAAAACAACCAGCGATTGAAAGGCGAAATTTATGAACCACTGTGCGCTGTGGGGATCGGCCAGTATTCTCTCCATTATCCCGGTCATGGCTCATTCCTTATCGTACTTGTCCAACAATTGCCGCAGCTCTTTAATGTCCTCAGGTTTCAAGTCGGAACTGTCGAACAAACATTTTACCAATTCCGTAGGGGAACCGCTAAAAACCCGTTCTTTTATATCCATCACAATATCCCGCCTGGTTTTTTGTTTTTCTATAACGGCGGTGTAATAAAACGTGCGACCCTCTTTCCTGTGTTTTAGCCAGCCGTACTCCTCCAGGCGGTTCATCTGGACCTGGATGGTGGTACGCCGCAGTTTGTCCACTCGTTTGGCGTTTATGGCTTCAACCACATCGTTGATGGTAGCCTCCCCTTTTTCCCAGACGATCTTCATGATTTCGAAATTGGCCGGTGAAAGGTTGGGAATATCTTTTTTACTCATCAATTGTCCTCCTGTTAAAAAAACGACAACTGTCTTTTATATTATAAACGTCAACTGTCGTTTTGTCAACTTTTTTTTTATTTTTTTTATTTTTTTTTGGCTCGAAGGTAAAAAAAGTAGGGGCTTGATTTAGAGACTGTGTCATAATCCGAAAAAAGGATCGAATGTGAATTGGGGCGAATACAAGATTCGCCCCTACAAAGGGTTTCCAGGTGGACGTAGGGGTGAACCTTGTGTTCACCCCCTATTATGACACAGTCTCTGAATCAAACCCCTACTATCTATCAAATTTATATCCATTTTTCTTCGCGTCCCTTCGCGTTCTTCGCGGCTTATTTTGTTGTCTGTGAAGGACCATGACATTCTTATTACAGAGGATAGGGGACATCATCCCCGGAAAAGTTGACAAATTTTTGAATCGATACTATATATACACCTTAAAAACAAGTAAGGAGTGAAAGAATGAAGAAAGAAGAGAGAAAAATCAAAAAACTAACTCACAAAGAAATGAAATCGATTCTAGGTGGAATGAACAAAACCGAACTCGTTAAGTCTATCGCAGAAAAAGGGTAAAGAACCAGGAATTCTCAAGATTGATTTTCACCAATTGGCAGGGATGACCGGTAGACAAAAGGTCAATTAAACATTGAACCTTTTTTTGCCGGTCATCCTTTTTTTTCTCCCCAAACCCTGGAATTTTCCCGCCCGGCACCTTTTCGGCACCTTTTTTACCCTCTTATTTTTGGGCAGGGTTTAAGAGTTTCCCCATGAAGAGTATGCTTCCTGTCTTATTTTCGCGGATCAGGAAAAAGAAGGGGTGATCAGCGCGGAAAACAGTCGGCCGAGGAGGGGGGCCTTTCTTTCCCAGCAGCCCAGCCGTTGCCGCGGCAGCTTCAGTACCTTCCTCATCCACCCCCACAAAGGCCTTGTGAAGTACGGCCTGGATAAATAACTCCCTGGTACCGTCCATGCCGGAAAAATCAGCCGCGGCATTGAAGGCATCGGGCATGCCCATCCCGGCCAGGGTCTTATCCAGCCTGAAATAGGATGTCATCTTGAATTTCGGAAGGAAAACCTTTACCTTTCGCTTCCTGAGAACCGACAGCCACGTTTCCAATCTTTCCACTGTCAAATAATTGTCCAGTTTGGCAAGCCCGTTGGGTTTATTGGGTAAGAAAACAATCATCGAAAGATCGTTACCATCGTAAGGAAGTTCCAGTATTTGCAGTTTACCATATTCACCGTACTTAAATATCTGCACCTGGTTCATCATGGGTGTACGGACGATTTTTCCGTTCAGCAAGTAAAAATCCGTTTCTTCCGTGCGGTTTACGTCAAAACGGCTGGCCCAATTTCCTTTAAAATAAATGGCATTGACCAGTACAAGGCGAGTAAGTTCAGTGAGAATACCCGGTTGAATTAAATTCGTGATTTTCTTTTTTGTTTTTTCTTCAACCCATTTGTTTATGGTATTTCTTGCTTTTTCAGCGGCCCCCTTGTAATCTACCGGCGTTATGCTCACTTTATAATACTCTTTTATAAGATCAAGGTATTCCGGTAGGAAGGGATAATTTTCCTGGGGCCACAGCGAGTTTGCCACATTTAATTCTACATAACCTCTCTGCCGGACATCATTCATTTGGGCTTCCAGCCCGGCAAATCCGGGATGAAGCACGTTGTTGTCCGGTATAAAGTGCAGGACGTCAGCCATTTGTTTTGCGGTGTTCCCACGGGCGCCGCCATAGGTCATAGCCAGGGCCGTTGATATGCTGTAGGGTGAAAAGAATATATTTCCTTCCATTCTTTCCAGTTTCCGGTACAATTCCACGGCAAATGTGGTGTTTCCTTTAACAAGGGTTTCAGTCGTTGTGTTTCCTGCCGATAGGGGTAAAACGGTTAGCGATACAAGCAAAATCAGCAGAATAGCTGTTGTTGATGGCATTTTGTTGTTTTTCTTATATTCTTTCATTTCAAATACCTCCTTTTATCATTAGAGGGATATATGTCGGACACAATCGCCATACTCCCCGCCTAAATCCACAGCCTGCTTTAATAGATTACTGGGGAAGGCAGATAAAAAGTTTTGCGGGGGTCCAGGGGGTGGTTTTTCAAAAGAACCCCCTGGTCGCCGAAGG
>WVZO01000347.1:38271-45248 GCA_011772425.1 Candidatus Aminicenantota bacterium | reverse complement strand
GATGGCAGCGCCCCTTGATCGCTGCTCTAAAATCAACTAAAATTGCCTTTTTTCTTTTAAAAACCATTTATAATCACCATTTACCGTACAGATCGCCGCTCGTTATAGTAGGCGAACAAACCTATTTTTTAGGCGTAAAAAAAAAGCCAGATTATCAGCAAAATAATCACCATCAACACTTTAACCATCACGCTTCCCTTACTATCCATTCCTTCACCCATTCTTTTCTTCTTCTCTTCGTGTCCTTCGTGGCTTCGTGGTTCACTAATAATTCCTACCTCCTTCTGATGTTGAAATAATTTGATTTCATTGGAAAATATTTGTTTTGCTGTTTCTAATTTATGGAAAATTTCTTCGCTGATAGAAGGAACCGCGATAAGTTCAAATAAATCCGCCCATTGAAATAATTTGGGGCTTTTATAATGTGTACGTGTACGGTGTACGGGGTCGCGTCTCAACATTTGACATTTCTTGTGCTTTAGCGTGACGATTTTTAGGATATGCTTTTGAGACTTGCTTTATTCCATCGCCTTCAGGCGTATAATTTTTGTTTGCCTGAAGGGCACATTTTATTTTTTTTATGGAAATTTGGCATTTCTAAAGACGAATGTCCAATGTTGACAGAATGTCAGAGAATTCAATATTTCTGAATTTTAAGAAAACAGACAAAAAATCCCCGGCCCACTGGCTTTCTAACCGTTCGCCGCAGGCGATTTAAACTTGCCCGAAGGGCACCTTATCTCTCATACCGCACGGGCACTCTGAAAAGACTGATGCCCTCCGTGCGGATCTACTAAACCATATTTTTATCTCCAGGATGGCCAGTAATATCTTTGAGCTCAAAAAACGTTAAACCTGCCCATCCTGAAACTCCTATGCCTCCGGCGGCCAGGGGGCTCTTTTGGGAAAAACCGCCCCCTGGACCCCCGCAAAACTTTTTATAGCCCTTCTGGCGTTTGGTTTACCGTCATTTGAGGGTTGACGTAACACTAGGGAGTAGCTCTTGAAATACGCACGCTTTTCATGTAAAATCTATCCGGGCTTAAAATATGAATTAAAAATCAATTTGAAGCACCCAGGAGGTATTAACAATGGCTTTTAAAAAAATACTGGTGCCTGTGGATTTTAGTGAGTCTTCCGACAGTGCCGTGGAATACGCAATGTTTATGGCCAGAAAATTTCGCGCTGAGATAACTCTTTTGCATGCGATTCTTCTATATCATGATGACATCGATGAAGAAGAACACATGCAGGCCTATGAAAAAATCATCCGCAAAAAGGAAAAGCAGAGCAATAAACAACTGGAATCACACTTCAAAACTGCCAAAGATCAGGGACTTAAGGTTAAATATGTATTAATTCGTGCATTTGCAGCAGCGGATTCTATCCTCAATTATATTTCCGAAAATGATTTTGACCTGGTGGTAATGGGAACACACGGCCGCACAGGTTTGAAAAAGTGGATCCTGGGAAGTGTTGCCGAAAAAGTGGTGCGTTTATCTACCATCCCGGTGTTAACCATCCACAAGGAGTTTTATAAAACAGATATTAAAAAGATACTGGTCCCTGTTGATTTCTCAGGATATTCCCAAATTGCGGTTAAGCGGGCAGCAGCTGTAGCTGAAGAATTTAAGGCAAAACTGGAATTCCTCCATGTTGTTGAGATGGAAGCCCATCCTGAGTTTTATTCCATAAGTTTCGAGCCGATTCTTAAAGCAAACCCGCACTTAACCGATCACATCACTGAAAATCTTATAAAGTTAACGGGAATTGCCCAAGACAGGGCCACTTATGCTGTTAGAGAAGGTAAAGTGCATAATGAGATAAAAATCTATGCGGAGAATAATCAAATTGATCTAATTGTGATGGCCAATCGTGGGATGAGTGATTTAGAGCACCTGGTGTTAGGCAGTAATAGTGAACGAGTGGTTCGAGTGGCCTCCTGTCCGGTATTAATAGTAAGGGAAAACGCATAAACTAGTATATCGTTCCGTAAATTTGGTAGCATAAGATTTTAAATTCGAAGCACGAAATACGAAATCCGAAACAAATCCGAAATTCAAATGTCCAAATGCTTAAAACATCTTTAAAGAGCTTTAATAAAAACTCTGATGCGCCTGAAGCTCTTGTTTTGGATTTTGAATTTAGGTCATTTGAATTTGTTTCGAATTTCGATATTCGAATTTCGGATTTTTAGTATATTATTTAAAGAATGCTCTACTAGTTCGCTTCGCTCACAATTGGAATGATGGTTTTATCTCTGTTTCTTAAAAACCAGGGTTACCCTTTGGCTTTCCACAAGTTTTCCCCTGGAATCGAATAGCTTTAATTCATATTGAAAACCGGAACTTTTGCGAACTAATACCCGTTTATCCCGGGGAATTTTTATTTTGGCAAAATCAGGTAGAACGCTGCCTCCTCCCAACTGCCCCAGGCTGGCCAGCAATCGCCTGTTCCTGTAAAGTTTTAAATGAAATCGTTCTTTGGTCATTTTTATCATTGCTTTTATTTTCCTGAGATCCACCTGGTAACACACGGGGCAATCATTGGGGCGAGGGAAGACTTCCAGGCTGCGTATTTTATTCAACCATTTAGGAATCATGGCAATGATGGCAAATTTTTTGCCAAAGGCATCGCCGTCCAATGATTCCAGCACAATACTGTAATGACCGGGAGCCACATAGCTGCCGTTTTTTAACTGCCCTACCTTCCAGTTAAAAAAGCCATCTTTTTTCTTGCAGTGATCGGCAATTAATTTCTCTCCCAGGTAAATATGCACCCTTTGTTCCCCTTCGCTATTAGGGGCCGTCCATTTGATAGGATATGTGGTTCCCATCACCAGGACGCCTCCCTGGGGTTGAATGAGGGTAAGGTCACCAAAGACCGTTCCCTGGATGAATACCACTGATAAAAAAAACAGGAACATTTTCTTCATCATGGTTCGTTCCTCCTTAATGTCTGTCATCTAACCTAGATAAAAGTTTAGAAAACATTATCTCATTTTTTATTGCCTATTGAAATTCTTTGATTTTTTCTTTAAAATGCAGTTTTAAAAAATTTTTTGCCATCAAGTACCTTTTCGAGGTGAAAACAAATGAACCGGAATGCTGAAAACATCAAAGAAACCATGCAGCCGGACCCCTGGTTTTTGTACCGGTTGATGCTGAAAAGCCGCCTTTTTGAGATAGAAGTCACGCGGCTTTGGCAGGAAGGTCACATCCCGGGTGAGATGCACCTGGGGATGGGTGAGGAAGCGATTATCGCCGGAGTGGTAGGACAGTTGAGCGAAGGAGATGCAATGGCACTGGACCACCGGGGTACCCCCCCTTTACTGATGCGGGGTGTTGACCCTGTCCTCCTGCTGCGAGAATTCCTCGGCCGTTCGGACGGCCTTTGCCGGGGCAGAGGGGGGCATATGCATCTATTCTGCCAAAACCCCCTGGCTGCATCTTCTGGTATTGTGGGGGCATCAGGCCCGGCTGCAGCGGGATTCGCCCTGGCTGCCCGGTACCTTCGGCCCGGGACACTGGCGGTGGCTTTTTTTGGCGAAGGTGCAGCGAATCAAGGCATGTTGATGGAATCCCTGAACCTGGCCGCCGCCTGGAAACTCCCGGTGCTGTTTGTTTGCAAAGATAACCAAAAAGCAATCACTACATCTTCCCCCTCGGTTACAGGTGGGGTATTGACGGAACGCGCAGAGGGCTTTGGCATACCTGCGGAAGCGGTAGATGGAATTGATGCGGAACGCATATGGCATGCTGCTCATGAAGCAATAACCCGGGCCCGCAAAGGTAAAGGCCCCACCTTCCTGCATGCCCGCTGCGTCCACCTGGAAGGACATTTCCTGGGCGACCCGCTCTTGCGAATTGCCCGCCACCCCTTAAAAGAAATGAGACCGATGGCCGGACCACTCATGAAGTCTTTGCTCAACCCAAAAGGCTCTTCAATGGGAAAACGAACCGAAAGTTTACGTACAATTACCTCTTTGATTAAAGAAAATATCAAACAGCGGTTCTCAAAACAAGGTGATCCATTGGCATACACACGGAAAAAGTTGCAATCAGACAAACCGCGGCTCAAGGCGCTGGAAGCAGTGGTAGAAGCAGAAACCCGGCAGGTGTTGGCAGCGGCTTTAGCACCCAACCCGGACGATTAGGATAGGAGGAAGGTCATATGAAAACCAGGAGTTTTGCAGATGCTATTGAAGACGCCCTGGCAAAGGCAATGGCCAGGGATGCCAATATTATTATATTGGGAGAAGATGTTCATACCCTGAGGCGCAATCTGTTTGTCCGCTTCGGCAAAGAGAGAGTTCTGCCTACCCCTATTAGTGAAGGGGCGTTTGTGGGTGCGGCAGTGGCCGCAGCCATGGCCGGAATGCGACCGGTGGTAGAAGTCATGATGGTGGATTTTATCGCTGTGGCTGTGGATGCGTTGCTGAACCATGCGGCAAAGATCAACGTTTTCTCAGGCGGCAAATGGAACGTACCCCTGGTAGTAAGAACTGCCTGCGGCGGCGGTTACGGCGACGGCGGCCAGCATGAACAAAGCCTCTGGGGATGGCTGGCCCATATCCCGGGGCTCACTGTCGTAGTTCCCTCAAACCCCGCAGATGCCGCAGGACTCATGCTGGCTGCTCTCGAACATGACTCACCGGTTATATACCTGGAGCATAAATTGTTGTCCGATTACTGGCTTGATTTGCTGGGGGCCGGCGGCCGGAAAACAGTACAATTCGATGTACCTCCCCACGGTACCAGGGGACCTGTACCTAAAACCCCGGCAAAAGTACCTATCGGAGAAGCTGCTTACCTCCGCGAGGGAAACCATATGACAATTTTTAGTGTCGGGGTAGGCGTACATCGCGCAATAGAGGCTGCAGAGGTACTGGAAAAACAGGGGATATCCGCCGGTGTAATCGATCTGAGAACAATTTCACCCCTGGACCGCAACACCGTGTGCGAGGCTGCTGCAGCAACCGGCCGTATCTTGTGCGTAGATGAAGATTACGAAAATTTCGGCCTTTCAGGCGAACTGGCCGCGGTTGTTTTGGAACAAGGAATCCCGGTAAAGTATGCCCGGGTATGCACAAAAGAGACCATCCCTTACGCCCGCCACCTGGAAGACCAGGTACTCCCCAATAAAAAGCGAATCCTGGAGGCCGCGGTTCAATTAATGCAAAAATAAAACATAACAGTTAAGCCCCAGCCACAAGCCGCAAGCACCAGCCAAAGCTAAAAGCTGGTGCTTGCAGCTAAACTGTTACAGCCCCAAATCCACTTCTGCTTTTCTTTGTTGAAATTATCTTGTAAATTTAATAAAATAGACATCGAAATGATGAAACGTTTGTTTAATCGAGGTATTTAAATGGAAACAATGAAAGCACTGGTAAAAAAGTTGCCGGGAAAGGGCATTTGGATGGAAGAAGTCCCTAAACCCGAAATTGGCGTTAACGATGTCCTGGTAAAAATGAAAAAAACAGCTATTTGTGGTACGGACCTTCATATTTATAAATGGAACAAGTGGGCGCAAAGAACGATTAAGCCCCCCATGATTATCGGGCATGAATATGTCGGAACCATTGTTGATATGGGTGCTGGTGTGACCAATTTGAAAATAGGGGACCGGGTGACAGGTGAAGGGCATATTGCCTGCGGCCATTGCCGGAATTGCCGGCGCGGGAGCAAACACGTATGTCAAAATACCATCGGGACCGGCGTACATATAGATGGAGTATTTGCCGAATATGCTGCTGTACCTTCTGGGAATATTATTTTACTGAATAAAAAAATAGATGATGATTTAATCGCTATTTTTGATCCTTTTGGAAATGCAACCCACACCGCTCTTTCATTTCCTGTGGTGGGAGAGGATGTTCTCATAACCGGGGCCGGACCTATCGGTTGTATGGCTGCTGCTATCTGTCGGTTTGCCGGGGCCAGGTACATTGTGGTTACGGATTTAAATGAATACAGGCTTAATATTGCCGGGAAAATGGGGGCAACGAGGGTCATCAACCCGGCAAAAGTAAAAATCGCGGATGTTGTAAAAGAATTAGGAATGCTGGGTTTTGATCTTGGGCTGGAAATGTCCGGCTCTCCCGAGGCATTTAACGAAATGATCGATAATATGTACAATGGCTCTAAAATTGCGCTGCTGGGAATTTTGCCTGATTCTACCCGGATTCAATGGGATAAAATCATTTTTAAAGCCATTCATATAAAAGGTATATATGGAAGAGAAATGTATGAAACCTGGTATAAAATGGAACAGATGATGTTGTCGGGTCTTGATATCAGGCCGGTAATCACCCATCATTTTTCAATAGATGAATTTCAGAAAGGTTTTGATATTATGGAAGAAGGAAATTGTGGAAAAGTTATTTTAGATTGGGAACGCTGAATTCGAATAGGAAAGGCGAGGGAAAGGTGCCAGGCAGATAAGCCACTCTAATAAAAAGTTTTGCGGGGGTCCAGGGGGTGGTTTCTCAAAAGAATCCCCTGGTCGCCGAAGGCAAAGATGATAAAGAAATAAGGTGTCAGGTAAGTTATCCCTATCGGAGAACATTTCTACGTTATCAGAGAAAATTTCTTCATTTGGGGGAGAAAAATCGCTAATCGGCGCTTTCTGCCTGTCACGTTTTTCGTTTTTTTTCCGTTGGCATTGTCGGTGGGAAATGTGTTATAATAGAGAGGCATGAATTTTAAATTGAAAAGATTTGAATATGGTGTATTGGTTCAGCCTAAATTGGAAAAATCGTGGGTTTCTATAAGCAACCTTCTTTTTCATTAATCTATTGACAATGAACAATAATTCTTTTATTATTTCAATATGATTAAAAAAGGAATTTCCTATGGTCTCATATGATACAATGTTTTTAGGATAATACGTATGGAAAAGATTATAGTATTAAAAAAAATCTCTGGAGTTTTTTTAGGATTGGTTATTATTATTGCTGTTTTTCTACCCTGGGATAA
>WVZO01000347.1:20199-38231 GCA_011772425.1 Candidatus Aminicenantota bacterium | reverse complement strand
GGATTCCATTATATTACAATAATCTGTGGATTATTGTTTATTATATCTGTTTTCCTTATTGACAAATGGTGGTGGTGGAAATATATAGGTCTGTTTTCTGGAATCCTAACTTTTATTATAGCAGGAAACGATCTGCTATATTTAAGAAAATATCCGTCCATTCTGATGAACCGAACCGGAGTAGGGTTATGGATTACCTTCATTGCTGCTGGTCTGGCAATACTTCTTATGCTCTTCATGAAAAGAAAAAAATAATCACAGTCATGTCCGCCCACCTTTTTATTTCGTTAGCGTAAAAAAGTGCCAGGCACGAATGTCAGCACAAAACCGACAGGCCAACCGGTACACATGTTAAAACTTATCTCTATAGAGTATAAAATTATTAGGGTACGAACTGATGACCTTTAACAAAAACGGAGCCAACCTTGGTTTTGAAAACCAGCTATCGGATAACTTATCTGGTACCTTACTCGTTTTTTAAATTAAACTTTTTTTAAAAAATTCTTAAACCGGTGAGAATTCGGTAATCCGTTTAGTTTAACAGCCTTACCCAGGCTGTAAGAATTTTTTACAGCCTCATCAATATTCCAGTACCTTTGAATAAAAGGGAGCAGCGCGGTGTTGTATTCCGGTCCTTTCTTGGCTCCTTTTCTCGGTGTTAGTTGTTGAACGATAATCTTTTTACTGCTTTTAACCGCCAATTCCCTCATCATATATAGACTTGGTTTATATGGAAAGTTTAGTTCCACATTGTATGGATTTCTAAAGTCCGGTTTTTTCAAGCCCGGCAAAATTTCTTTTTTTATTCCCAGGAATTTTGAGAACCCGGTCTTGTCAGCCATCAACCAGGATTCTGATTCATCGCAAGCCACCCTGAAGATCAAATTAGGATTTATTGGCATTTCCTTAAACCACTCCTTGATTAATAAAGGGGGGCAATCACTCTCATCCAGGTCGGTAAGTACGCAAACCGGTAATTCCAGGCGATTATATCCTAAAATCTTCTTTTTTATTTCTCCACCTCTTATCGGCTCTTCCCTTATTACATTGAACTCTTTGCCAGTATGTCGAAGAAGCCTTTTTATAATTTCCCTTGTAACCGCATCTTCTCCCACGATTATAATATCAATCATCCTCAATCCTCAATTGTTGTTTGGAGTATTCGTTCGACATTTTCCGGGGCTGTTGCCGGGATGACAGCCTCTGCCATTGAAAAACCGGCATCCAGGTATTTCCCGATCTGCTCGATTTGATCGACTCTCTCTGCTTGTGTACCTTCTTCTGTAGGCTTTAATAAGACCACTTCATTTGACCCTATATCACCGCCGCTCAGCAGATCAAAACTATGGGTGGTTATAATGACCTGCCGTATTGTGTCTTTCTTCCGTTGAAGTTTTGAAATGAATTCCGGCAATTGTTTAATAATTGCCGTATGTAAATATAATTCGGGTTCTTCGAGTAATACAGTTTCCCTCCCGTCGAGCAAAACCCACATAAACCCAATTAACCGCAGTGTCCCATCCGAAAATTGCGTTTCCTGCTGCTTTGCACCTTTAGCACGCCAGTGTATATACACGGCTTCCAGGTGAGGAATACCTTTAATATCTTTCGTGAATTTCAGTTCCTTTAATTGAGGTACGGCAAAATGTAATACTTCATTTATTCTTTTTATATGAGAATTCCGGGTTCTGGGTGAAATTTTGTTCATTCTATCAAGGAGGTTCCGGCCATAGTAATCTTCTTTATTGGTCGATATCATATAAGATTCGGCATCTCTAACCAACTGTGGAACAATGTGCAAGTATCGTGTTTCCTGGAAAAAACGATAAACATCCCTGAATTTTATGTTTGAGGTAATTTGTTCGAGATGGGTGAATTTTAGTGTTTCATGGTCTTCACCGGCTGATTTTTCATTTCTATCAAGTACCCATTTATTTTCTTTTTTGCTCCATACTTTTTCTTTGACGATAGCTGCCTGGCTTTCGAATATCCCTCCACCCGTATGTTTGAAAGCTAATATGTATTTCCAATCAGGTTTTTGACCCTGAGCCTCCGATAAATGGACTTCGATCTCGACTTGAGTTTTTTTCCTGGCAGAAAGGCAGCGAATTTTTGAAACTCCTCCTCTTTCCTCAACAGCATGCTGCAAACCTCCGGCCCGTTTTACGATATCTCTTAAGAATCTTATAACATCCACTAGATTGGATTTGCCGGAGGCATTAGGCCCAATGATAAAAACCCTGGACTCAAGGTTGACATCGATGCCCCTGAAATTCCGCCAGTTGATGAGTTTTAATCTTGATATATACATTTTATTTCTCCTTTAAAGCCCAGCCCCGCGGCGCACAGCGTCACGAGTCAAAGAAAGTATTAATAAAAAGCGATGCTTCCATAAATATCCCGCAAAATCTATGATCATCATTTATCATAAATATCACAGACGAATTTTTTTGTCAACAATAAGACCGAATCAATCCCACTCGGTTTTCGCTCTCCATTTTGAACAAATTGAGGGGTTCATTCCTTGCTCTTTTCTAATTGTCAATAATCAATTGTTAATTGTTAATTTTTAATGGCTGCTTACTGCCCGAAGGGTGCCTTTGCATACTAGTCCCAGCGGTTCTTTTTTATCAACTGTTGCTTTAATGCCTCGCCTTTTGAATAATAGGAATTGGAGGTTGACTTTTCACCTTTGCGAGAATAAATATCAGATAAAATATAATAGCCGAAAACCGTATATTTATTTTCCGGTTCGATTTCAATTCCTTTTTTACAAAGTTCCACGGCTTCTTCAATGTTTTCCCAGCGGTCCATGTAATACTTGGCAACCATGAAGTAAGGAATATTAAATTTGGGATTGCTGTCAATGGCCTGTCGATAGTATTTGACAGCTTCCTCATATTCCCGCCGCTTTACCAATATTTCTGCCAGGTTATAAGCGGCTTTAAAATCCTTGGGGTGATTGTCCAACTCCTTTTTATAATGTCCGATGGCTTTATCCACATCCCCCTTTGCTTCTTCTACTTGTGCCAGGTGAAAATGAAGCTTCCTGAAATCAGGATTGATTTCCAATACCCTGTCCAGGAAGGTTTTCGCCTGTTGGAAATCTTTCCTGATAATATATACCACCCCGATTTCATGTAAAGCCTTGGGGTTCACTTTTTCAATACCAAGGGATATATTAAAGATTTCCAGGGCTTTATCGTATTTCTCTTTAGCAATATAAAGGTCCCCCATTTCGTTGTAAATGGTGTGATCGTTAGGAAACGTTTTTAAAAACCGCTTCGCTTCTTCAATGCCTTTATCATATCGCCCCAACCGTCTCAAGGAACCGACGACATTAATCATGGCAGCATTGTAATCGGGTTTCTGATTCAATACCTCATAATAATATTTTAAGGCTTCTTCGTACATTTGTTTCCTGGCGTATACATTTCCCAGCTGCAGTATCCCATCGACAATGTTGGGATCGGTTTCCAGGATTTTCTTCAACACCTCGATGGCCTTATCGAATTCCTTGTTGGCCATAAACTCCTTGGACCTGGTGAGATTGTTAAACACATGTACTTTGCCTTTGGGGTCCGGGAGGTCGGTTTTTCCGGAGGTATCCACTACCGTAGTGAGATACCCCAGGGCTGCCAGTCGCTGCATATCTTCTTTATCCAGGTGCTTGATATCCCCCGGGGTTTTGGCATCTTGGGATTTCTCCCGGATGAATCGTGCCATACGGTCTTTTGCTTTCCTGGACTCATAGGATTTCTTCAGGGAAAGATTCTCTTTCTCCTGGTTATCCGCTTCAAGATCATATAACTCATCTTTGGGTGCCAGGATATATTTCCAACGATTATCATAATACAAGGCTTTTAACTCGGACCAGCCAAAGTGCAGCCTGGTGAAATAGGTTTCAGTATAGGCCACATCCCGACGTTTGCGATCCTTTCCAAACATCAATCCCAGGAGAGATTTTCCCTGGTAGAAAGAAGGCAGTGGGATATCCAGGGCCTCCAGGATAGTGGGTGCCAGGTCTACTAATTCCACCACGTTTTTTACTTTTTTTACAGGAAATCCAAAGGGCGCCCGGATGATTAAAGGCACCTGTACTGTTGGCTCGTAGATAAAAAAGCCATGGGTGCGCTCACCGTGCTGGCCCAGGGCTTCACCGTGGTCTGAAACCAATATAATCAGGCTCCTGTCGTAAAGCCCTTCAGCCTTAAGGAACCGGAAGAACAATCCCAATTGATGATCCATATATTCTACCTCTCCCCTGTATGGTCTCTTAGGAAATTTTTCTTTAAAGGGAGAAGGGGGATCATAGGGAGTATGGGGATCATACAGGTGAATCCAGGTAAAGAATTTATCATTTTTATGGGCTTTTAGCCACTGCTTTGCATCTGCCAAAACCTCTTCAGCGCGTTTCTGAACGCTTCCTAATGAAATCCGTTCATACTTCGAGAGATCGAAATCATCCGCATAGGTATCAAACCCCTGGTTGATTCCCCATTGGTTGTGCAGCACATAAGCAGCAATAAAGGCAGATGTCTCAAACCCCTGGTTTTGTAAGGTTTCACTGATAAGTTCCAGGCTCTCCGGTACCAGGAAGCCGCCGTTGTCGCGTACCTGGTGGTATAAGGGATAGGTTCCCGAGAGAATGGTGGTATGAGAAGGCAGGGTCAAAGGGGTTTGGGCGATACAGGTTTCAAACAGGACACCCTCCTCAGCCACGCGGTCCATGTGGGGTGTATTTGCCATTCCTTTTCCATAAGCACTGACAAAATCCACCCGCAGGGTGTCCAGAGTGATCAATATAACGTTGAGTTTTTTCAGGTGCTTTTTTTTGAATCCGGTGCTCAGGGATGGCCAAAAAAGCAGGTAAAACACCACCAGCAGCACCACAAGAATCCCGACATAGGGAAGGTATTTTTTACTGCGGGAACTGGTTTCGGTTGTCTTAACCGGTGTCTTTTTCGTTGTCTTTTTTTTCTTTTTACGTTTTTGCTGTACCATCTGTGAATATTAATACAAATAAAGGTACTTGTCAACTAACTGTGCCTCCGGCGGCCAGGGGCTCTTTTTAAAAAAACCGCCCCTGGACCCCGCAAAAATTTTTGTTTAGTCCTCTGTGTCCTCGGTGGCTTCACTTAGTCAAAGATGCTGTTTTCAAAACAACACCGTCTCTATCAACGGGATAGATTTTCTCCAGCAGCAGTTCCCTGGCGGTAAAAATAGAAGAAAAACCGAACCGCTTTTTGACATCTGTGATGCCGGAACTCAACTTTTCGGTCTTTAGCGAAACAAAAGGCAGGATATCCCGCTGGTGGGAGATATCTTCCACTTTGACCCCCACCAGCCGCAGCGGCAGTTTCTTTTTCTTCAACAGGCAGTCCAGCAGATACAGTGCCCGTTTCCACATATTATTGTAAGAATAAGTGGGAAAATCAAGGGACATGCGTTTGGTATAAGTGGAAAAATCGCTGAACCGGACTTTTACTTCGATGCGTCCGGCGTATAACTGATGCTCGATCAAATAAACCGATAAGCGGTCCACCAGGTAGGCCAGGTGAGACATAATCAAATCCCGGTCTAAAATATCCTCCGGGAACGTGGTTTCCCTGCTGAAACTTTTGGTACGGGGTTCATGCCTGTCCGGGTAACGGGAGCCGGAATAAATATGAGGAGCAATGGTTCTTTTCCAGATCGCCGGGTAAGCATTTCTTAGTTCTTTCACCCGTTTGATCCCCAACCCCTGGAGTATCACCAGGGTATGCCTGCCGATGCCCGGGATTTTTTCCAGCGAGAGGTTGGATATAAACTCCTTTTCATCCCGGAGAAAAAAAATATTGCCGGGCTTTGCCACCTCTGTGGCCAGTTTGGCCCCCATCCGTGAGAACCCCAGGCCCATGGATACATTGACACCGATTTCCTGTTCAACCGTGCGTTTGATCTTATGGGCCAGATCATACACGGAGGGATAAAGGTAGCGCATACCACTCAGGTCCATATAGGCTTCATCGATGGAAGCCACCTCTACCCGGGGTGAAAACCTGCGAAGAACGTCCATAAATCGTTCGGAAGTCTGGCTGTACACATGAAAACGGCCTCTTAAAAAAATCCCGTGGGGGCATTTTTGACCAGCAGTCCGCAGGGCCATTCCTGAATGAACGCCGTATTTCCTGGCTTCGTAAGAAGCAGTGGAAACCACCCCTCTTTCGTCCGGCATACCGCCAATAATAACGGGTTTTCCTTTTAACGCCGGATTCAGCATCACCTCGACGGCAGCGAAAAAGGCATCGATATCAATATGAAGCACAAACGGTGATCTCATATTTTCTTACCTCGCAGGACTTTCTTGCGATACGATATATCGCCTCCTTACACCTGGTACTGCTTACTTTCCCCGGCTTGCCAACTGCCTACTGCCAACTGCCAACTCCTCACCTGTACCTGTACCTTCTTAAGACGCCCACAACTTTTCCTACTAGTTGAAAGGGTTGGTGTATCTCTTCATAATCGGGATTTTCAGGCATCAACCACGCTTTTCTACCATCCCGTCTCAACCGCTTCAATGTAATAGAGGAATCTTCAAGAAGTGCCACCACCATTTCACCGGCTTCTGCACTGGGAGTTTGCTTTACCACCACCACATCGCCATCCTGGATATAGGCATCTTTCATACTTTCACCCTGGACCCGGAAAGCAGCGGTATCTCCTCCGCTTCCCAGCATCCATTCAGGAAGCTCGATCTCTTCACCCAGGGATTCGAAAACTTCAAGGGGAGAACCGGCAGGCACAATACCCATCAAAGGCACCGAGGAAGAATGGGGGGATAATTCCCAATCCTTGCCCTTCCTTTTTAAGTAGCCTTTGGCAAATAACCGATTAAGATAAGAATGAACCGTAGCTGGCGACGAGAGCCCCACTACTTTCCCGATCTCGCGAACGCTGGGAAAATACCCTCCCTTCCTCACCATTTCTTTCAATCGGTCAAAAAATGCTTTTTGTTTTCTAGTCAACATTTGTTCGTCCTTTGTTCGTGATGCCTATAATATAATATTTTTTTATTCATTTGTCAACACCCAAATGTGAAAAAAAATAAAAAATTATTGGTTAAACATTTGCATATTTCTTTGGAATTTATTATATTTTATTTCTTACGATTTACAATACAATACAACAAAGGAGATATGACATGCATGTAAAAACCTCATTGGAAGGTAAGAAGACCCTGATGGCTGTATCCGGCAGCATCGATATCCCTGGCGCCGAGCAGCTGAAAAAATCACTGACAAAAGTTTTGGATAGTGATTCCGACGAAATTATCATTGATTTTGAAGAAGTCAATTTCATCGGCAGTTCCGGCATCGGAAAACTGTTATTGTTCTATAAGAATTTTACGGCCAAAGGTGGCCGGATTACGATTGTCAATTTAAATAAAGAAATCACCATGTTGTTTAAGGCCATTAAACTGGATAAACTGTTTAATATCTAAGCATTTAAACGGTTGGTGGTATGTGGTGAATGTGCGGTAATCGATAATTCAGGGCCAGGAGATCCGTTGCTGTGCAAGGTAACGGTGTAAGAACAACGCCCCAATACCCCAATACCCCAATACCCCAATACCCCAACGTTCCACGTTCCGACGCTTATGTGGATACCTGGACGTTGTTACGTTGGGGTGCTGGGGGTGTGGGGGCGTAAGGGGGCAACCTGGCAAACACAAAATTATCAAAAAAAAATTAAATAAAACTTGATTTTTTTTTGCATCTTTACTATATTCTTTTCTGTGAACAAATTATACAAATTTAAGGAGACCTCTAATGAACATAAAAGTCGCAAAAGAGGAAGACAAAACAACAGTATATCTGTCTGGAAGCGTTGACATCCCCGGGGCAGAGAGTTTGAAGAAGGCTTTGAATCAAATTGCGGACGATAATCCCAAAGAGGTGGTTATCGATTTTGACGAAGTCAATTTTATAGGCAGCTCCGGGATCGGCAAACTGTTGTTGTTTTACAAAAAATTTACTGCTAAAAGTGGTAAGGTATCGATTATTAATCTAAATAAGGAAATTTCAGCTTTATTTAAAGCCATTAAACTGGATAAATTGTTTAACATTTAATTGGACATACAACAAACCAACGTTTGAGATTTAACAAATGAAAAAAACCATTTTGATTGTGAATGATTGCCCTGGAGTCCTCAAGGGAATTTAGCTTAGAAGGTAAATATGAGTGATTTAGGCGACTTAATCCCGGAATTTGTCGAAGAGTCCTTGGCGCATCTGAAAAATATTGAAGAAGATATTATTATTATCCAACAGGGCAGTGCAGAAAAAGAGTCAATCAACCGGGTATTTAGAGCCGTTCATTCCATAAAAGGAGGGTCTTCTTTCCTGGGATGGAAAAATATTGAGATACTCTCCCATAAAATGGAAGATATCTTTAACCTGGTGAGAAATGATGAAGTAGCATTTACAGCAGAAATTTCCTCCGGTGTTGTGAATGCCATCGCTAAACTAAAAGAAATGCTGGAAGACAGCGAAATAAGCAATAATTACGATATAGAAGCAAACCTGGAAGAATTAAAAACGTGCATAGAGAAAAAGCCCATTGATAAGATTGCTGAGAAAATGAAAGAGGATATTGAAGAGGCCACTGTTAAAATTGACAAACACACATTTGATTCGCTGAGGAAACAGGGCAAAAAGGTTTACCTGGTTCAATTCGAATTTATTGACGAATCGCTGGGGGGGAAAAATCACCTGGATTTCTTTAATGAGATTGAAAAAGCCGGTGAAATTCTCGTCAAGAATGTAGACATGGAATTGGTGTTAAAAGATGATAGTTTCACTGGTGAAGGCATACCCCTCAGTATCCTTTATGCCTCGGTCCTGGAAAAAGATTTGGTGGCCCATATTTTTGGAATCGATGAAAAGAATGTGATAGAGGTAAAACCCAATTCGTTGGTTGAGGAAGAGGTTATTGAAGATGTCCTGGTAAAACATGAAGGGAAAAAGAAAGGCTATTTACCCGATGTGGAAACTTACTTTGCTAAAGATGAAGCTGAGGAAGAGGTGGTTCCTTTGACAAACCCAGCGAAACGGGCGCGGCCGGGAAAAACAAGAAAAGAAGAAACCGCCGATACCGGGGAAACTGGAGATAAAAAATCGTTGAATTCCGGGAAGGGAGATTAAAATGAGCTACAAAGGAAGTATCTTAATTATCGATGATAATGTCGATTTGTTAGAATATCTGAAAGATTTTTTTATGATATACAATTATGAGGTCATATTGGCAGAAAATGGCAATGAGGGCATTGAAAAATTCCGTGAATTCTCACCGGATATCGTGATTTCAGATATCCGGCTGCCGGATAAAAGTGGTAACATCGTTGTAAAGGAAATCAAAGAGATAGATAAGGATGTACCCATCATTGTCATCACCGGTTATTCCGATCACAACCTGATCCTCAGCGCTATGAAAAACGGTGCCGTGGAACTGTTGAAAAAACCTTTTAAACCCAAAGATTTGAAATACCTGATCAGTAAAATCGAAACCTTATTCAAAAAAATAAAAGTCAAACTCAGTTCATCCTTTTTGCAGTGGGAAAAGCGGCATCTGAAAATCGCCAATGATATCCATATCATCCCATCAGTGACCGACTTTATTTTTTCCAACGTGGATTATATATTCGGGGAGATTTCCTTCATGAAAATCGGTCTCCAGGAAATATTAATTAATGCCATTGAACATGGAAATTTAGATATCTCTTATGATGATAAGCAGCAGCTGTTGACCACCGGGGAATACAACCGGGTTTTAAAGCATAAAGCCGCCCTGCCGGAAAATGTGGACAAATACGTTGATATAAAAGTATTCTCTACACCGGAGTACTTGAAGCTTATTATAGAAGATATGGGCGAGGGCTTCGACCTATCCGCCATACCTGACCCGGAAAATCCTGAAAACTTTCTCTGTGAACACGGCAAAGGGATTATGATGACACTGAACGCCTATGATGAGGTAACGTATAATGAAAAGGGAAACAAAGTCACCCTGCTGAAGTACTCGGGGAATAAAAAACATGGAAAGCCAGTGATCAAGGGGGAACTGGAAAGTTTTGAATTGGTGGGTAAGTTGAATCGTCTGACCAAAATGAAAGAGGAATTTGATTTCGAGTTGGATTTAGCCGCGGAATTTCAAAACACATTTTTACCCAAAAAGAGAGATTTAGACAGGTTTACCGGGGTCAGAAGCGATTATATCTTCATCCCTTTGCAAAAGGTTTCCGGCGATTTTATCGATATTACCAAACTGGAAGAGAGTATCTACGGCTATTTCATATCGGACATCTCCGGCCATGGTGTTGCCGCAGCCCTCATTTCATCCATGTTAAAAGTCTTTTTTTCACTGTATGGAAAAGATGTACTCTCACCTGAACTGCTGTATGAAATCTTAAACGAAGAGTTTTTCTCTTACTTGAATTCTGGGGAATATTTTACTTCCTTTTACGGCATCTATTTTGAAGAGGAAAATAAATTCGTCTACACCAATGCCAATCATCCGCCGCCGCTTCTGTTAAAAGTAAAAACCGGTGAAATCGTCCCCCTCAATACCGAGGGGTTCTTTGTGGGAGTCTTTAAGGACACAAAATTTGAAGAAAAAGAAGTTTTCCTGGAAAAAGGAGACCGTATCCTCTTCTATACCGATGGCATTACTGAAGCCAAAAATCTCAACATGGAAGAATTTGGTGAAGGACGGTTGAAAAAAATATACATGGAAGAAGCCAACGCCAACATTTCTCAATTGATTCAACGCATTAAGGATGCTGCGTTTGAATTTGCCGAGGGAAATATCGAAGACGACGTCACCATCGCCATTATAGAAATCAATTAAAAGAGCAAAGAAGGAGATTACTAGTGTCGTGTCACACATCAAATGACGTACAAAAGTTTAAATCCGAAGCACGAAGCACGAAATCCGAAACAAATTCAAATGACCAAAATTCAAAATTCANNGAGGTCTTTAAAGATGTTTTGAACATTTGAACATTTGAATTTCGGATTTGTTTCGAATTTCGTGCTTCGAATTTCGGATTTCCACGGGTGAAGCAGCTTTTTTATGGAATTTGACTGCACCCGTGGGAGACCGGTTGCATTATTGGCGCTTTTATGGTACATTGGTATCATGAAAAATATAGTACTTCCGCTGTTGTTTGGTTTAAGCTCAGCCAGTCAAAGTGGAGACATCATCGCGTTGATCTCAGAGGCCACCCTGGTAGGAAAATTAACACTGCTCATCTTGCTGATATTCTCTGTTGTATCGTGGGCGGTGATTATCTTTAAATTGTCAGAATACGCCAAAGCCAAAGCCAACTCGCAAAAATTCATTCAATTCTTCAGGAAAACGAAAAATTTTTCCGCCATCAACCGCTTTGCTGCGTCCTTCCAGAACAACCCCCTGGCTGTAATATATAAGTACGGCTACAAAGAGTTATCCATGCAGTTGGGAGCCGAACGTTCCCATAACTCGAACCCCGCCCTCAATCCGAATTCCATCAATGTAGAGAGTTTGAACCGCGCCCTGATACGGGCATCCATCTCGGAGATTACCCGTTTGGAGCGGTTAAATGGGTTCCTGGCTACCACCGCCACCGTGACGCCCTTTATCGGGCTTTTTGGTACGGTATGGGGAATTATGACCGCTTTCCAGCAGATCGGCATCCACGGCATCCAGATGAATGCCAACCTGCAAACGGTTGCTCCCGGTATTGCCGATGCCCTGATCGCCACGGCCATGGGTTTATTTGCCGCCGTACCCGCGGTTATATTTTACAACTTCCTGCTTAGTAAACTAAAAGTACTGATCGCAAATATGGAAGATTTTAGCATGGAATTTATCAGTGTCAGTGAAAAAGCAAAATAGAGAACAAAAATGGCAGTAAAATTATCAAGCTCCAATAAACTCTCTTCCAGTTTATCGGAGATCAATGTCACCCCCCTTGTGGATGTCATGCTGGTGCTGTTAATCATCTTTATGGTGACGACTCCCATGATGCAGTCGGGAATCCGGGTGAATCTGCCCTCCGCGGAAACACCCGGGAATCCCAGAACCGGTGAGCTTGTGATTACCGTCACAAAAGAACGCGATATCTATGTGGATGGGCAAATTATCAACCTATTTTTACTGGAGACACGGATAAAAAACTATTTTGTCGGACAAGACCAAAAAAAGAAGATCGTTTTTATAAAAGCAGACAAAGACGTGGCCTACGGTTATGTCATCGATGTGATGGATGCATTGAAAAAGGCAGGTATTGAAACCGTTGGCATGATCGTCGAGCAAAAAAAGAAAAAATGAAACTTAAAGTTGCGATTATCCTGTCGGTGGTGATGCACCTGTCGATATTTGCCATTGCTTTGTACCTTCCCGCCATCAAAGGAAGCAGCAAAGGAACCGTTTATTACGTGGATTTAATCAATATGCCCGGTGGAGGCGGAGGCGGCGGAAAAGGCGGGACCAGGCCCAAACAAGACTCTCAACTGGTCCAGGAGCCCCAACGAATGAAGGACCTGACCGCTAAAAAACAAGAACCTCAATCCAAACTCCGCTACCCGGATGAAAACCTCAAAAAAAGTAAAAAAAAGAAAAAAAGAAGCAGCAAAAAAAAGAAACCCCTGATCACGGTAGTCAAAAAAGATAGGACAAAAAATAAAAAAGACAGGATCTCCGTTACCCGCAAAACCAGCGGGCCTGACAATGTACTTAAAACAGGCATATCCGCAGGCAGCGGCGGGTCCGGCGGAGGATCCGGCGGCGGCTACGGTACTGGCACGGGAACTGGTTACGGTCCCGGCAGTGGCAGCGGAGGGTTCCCCTACGCCTACTACATCGAAACATTAAGGAGTAAAATCTCATCCTCATGGTACAGTGCGTTAGTCTCCCCGGGACTGCGGGGAAGATTTGTGGCTGTGGTTTATTTTAAAATCTCACGGAACGGCCGAATCCAGGATTTAAAACTGGAAGAAAAAAGCGGTATTAATGCACTAGACCTCTCTGCTCTCAGGGCCGTCGAAAACGCAGCGCCTTTCCCCCCGCTTCCCAATACCTATGCCCACCGTTACCTGGGGGTGCACTTTGAATTTATATGGGAGAAAAAATAAAAAATGAAAATGAAAAAATATCTACATATTTTCGCAGTATTGGGTGCTATGATTGTAGCAATAGCACTCAACTTCAATGGTCATGATAATGTTTATGCTCAAGAAGAAGTAAGGATTCGAATCACCGAAGGGATGCCTATGATTCCTGTGGCGCTCCCGGAATTCACACTGAGGAAAAGCTCCATATCTGGTGAAGATACCAAAAAACAAGTTTACCAGGTGCTCTGGAATGATTTGAACTATTCCCGGGTGTTTAAGTTGGTGCCAAAGGAATATTACAGTTATATTCAAAAATTTGACCCGGCCAATATCCGCTTTAAAGACTGGGCCTCTATCCAGGCCAACATACTGATTGTGGGTGAATTGGAAGTTTCAGAGGGCCGGATTATTTTCTCCATGAAAGTGTATGATGTCCGCAGTGAGAAGTTCATATTCGGTAGGAATTTCGGGGGAAAAAAGGAATTTACCCGTTTGATTGCGCACCGGGCCGCGGATGAAATGATGAAATACTTTGGAGAAAAACCCATTTTCACTACCAAAGTCGTATTTGTTTCCTCCCGGGACGGCAACAGCGAAATCTACATCATGGATTACGACGGCAAGCGAGTCAGACGTATTACTTATAACGATTATATCGATGTACTTCCCTCATGGAGTGCAGACAATGAAAAGGTCCTCTATACGTCTTACAAGAAAAACAACCCTGATTTGTATATGTTCCACATATATACCGGGAAAACCGAAGTAATATCCTCCAGTAAGGCTAATTATGCTGCCGATTGGTCCAAAGAGGGTGATAAACTTGTATATACCTCCACCAAAACGGGAAATGCCGAAATCTATGTCAAGAATATGAAAACCGGTAAAGAAAAACGCCTCACCTTTAACCCAACCATCGATACCACCCCTTGCTGGAGCCCCACTGGAACCGAAATCGCATTCACCTCCCAGAGAAGCGGCACACCGCAAATATATATCATGGATTCCGAAGGCACCAATGTCAGGCGCATCACTCACGACGGTTCCTATCATGATTCGCCGGCCTGGTCCCCGGAAGGCACCCGGCTTGCCTATGTCTCCCGTATCGAAAACCGGTTTGACATCTATGTCTACAACCTCAAAGACAATACCATCATCAAACTAACCGAAGAGAGCGGCCGCAATGAAAATCCCACCTGGTCGCCGGATGGCCGCCATCTTATATTTGCTTCCAATCGCACCGGCTCTTACCAATTGTATTCCATCGATTACGACGGCGACAACCTCAAACAACTCACCTTCAAAGGTGAAAACAAAATGCCCGACTGGCAGAAAAGATAGTTGGCAGTTGGCAACAGGAAAAAAATTTTTGAATAGGCTAGCAAGAGCGGTATGAGTATACCCTGAGACCGGATAGATGGCAGAATTTCAGTAACTCATTAACTTTATTTTCAAGACTAAACGTCATTTCCCCCTTTACATTATCTGTCAAATTGAAACTCACCACCACATCATCCCTTGCCATCTCCGCAATTTTGGTCAATTGGGTTTTGATGGTCTCGATTTCATCTCCTGTTATATCGCCTTCAACAGTGATAAGAATTAAATTGCCAATTTTTTCTACTAAATACATATCTCATTCCTTTTAACCTTTTTTATTCCAGGAAATTATAAGTATAATATATTAGAAAAATAAAATCCACAAAATTTGCAGAACTTGTCAAAAAATTTTTTTAAAGTGACATTTAAAGGGACATTTTAAAGTGTCAAAATCGCCTTAAGTATCATTTTAAAGTATCATTTTGCAGGTTCCATCCCAGGATCATATTCAGGTAAAGTGTAGATTATAAAAGCCTTTTCACGGTAATTTCTCACATTTACAGTGACATTTAAAGGATCATTTTAAAGTATCACTTTTCAGATTCCGACTCCAAGGGCATACCCAGGATAAACACAGATTATAAAAAGATATTCACAGATGTATTCTATTTTTACAGTGACATTTAAAGTATCAAAATCGCCTTTAGTATCATCTAAAGTATCATTTTAAAGTGACAAAATTGCCTTAAGTATCATTTAAAGTATCATTTTACAGCTTCCATTTCAATATCACATTGAGGTAAAACACATATTATAAAAGGGTTTTTGCAGTGGCCTTCTATTTTTACAGTGACATTTAAAGTATCATTTTAAAGTATCAAAATCGCCTTAAGTATCATTTAAAGTATCATTTTCAGGGGCATGATCCTTTAAATGAATTTTGATTCTCCAGGCGCCTTTCTTTTTGCCTCCAATACGTTCAAGAACATTCAACTTCTTTAATTCATCAATATAACGTTTGATGGTTGGGATACTTTTGCCCATCAGTTCAGCAATTTCATCTATTGTTAAGTCTCTTTTATCCTTTATGAGCGCAACTATTTTTTCTTTCTGCGGAGCTAGTTTTTTAGGGACATTTAACGTATCACAATCTTTTAAGTAAATTTTGATTCTCCAGGCACCTTTCTTTTTACCCCCAATCCGCTCAAGGATATTCAACTTTTTTAACTCACCGATATGACGCTTGACTGTTGGGATGCTTTTACCCAACATTTCAGCAATTTCATCGACTTTGATCTCTTCCTTCTCAACCATTGCCAGGACTATTTTTTTCTGTACCGTTGTCAGTTTTATAGGGGCATCTCCCGCATCGGTATCGCTTTTGATATCATCCTCACTTTCATTTACATAATCATATAAGGAACGTTCAGTCACAAGATGACCTTCATACGGGCTTTCCTTAATAATACTTTTCTTTCCTATTCGATACTGACCGTTCATTTCTTCAAAGGGAAAGATCATTTTAAAATAGTAACCCTGGACATTGTTTTCAATGCGTGGTTCTACATAACCGGCAGCTTTCCAATTTTTCAAAATTTTCATCATACCGCTTCCGGCAACCTCGGCCCACCCAATCATCCGGAATAATTTTGCCATAATCGGATTCCTGGGTTCGGTCACTTCATCTTCTATGATTTCCTGCACTGTCCTGGGAGTGGAACCGGGATTAACCATCTCAATCCTGTCCCGGTAAATTTTTACACGCGATTGACCGTGCTCAAAATAGTCTCTATGAATAATCATATTTACCAGGGCTTCCCTCAGCGCAAGTACCACCGGTACTTCCTCTGTCCGGGTCATATGGTCGTCAGCCAGCGCAAAGGGGATTTCGATCTTACCTTTTATATATTCTATCGCTTCGAGATAGGTTTTCACCAGGTTGCATTCATATATTTTCCTGTCATTCCAGCGGACTCCCTGGGCAACCCGGTCATCCCTGGGGACAAGATAGACATCAAGTTCGTAAGCAGGGAATCGCTCCCGGATGGAATCGTCTTTTCCAAAAAGCAAAAGGCCCGCCATTGTCAGTTCTTCTTGATTGTCCCGTTCCTTGTTTGTGGTAAGACAGCCCAGCTTTCTCAGGAAAGCCTTTTCATCCATTACCAGGAAAGGGCTCTCCGGGTCTTTATACTTAAGATACCCTTTGTATATAGTTACGGTTTCACTGTCGATATCGTCGATAGTAAATCCTTTTAGCATCATAGAATCGGACGAATGCTCCGAGGCTTGCCTGAGCATTCGGTTAATTTCTTCCTTGCTGCAGCGGTGATCTCCACTTCCTTGCCTGATATATGTATTGCGAATATCGCCGCCGTAGTAAATGGGTTTACAAGTGATAGGCATGGCATGAATCTTGAATAGGAGAACTTTTTTGCCATCAAAGTCAAATATATGTCCTTTGGTAGACAAAGGTATATTGAATTTTTCACCCCGCAGTGTGGAAATAAAATCATTCTGAATTTTTTCGATGTTTTCAACTCCGCTTATTTGAAATGTCCCATCTTCTATCTCTTTTATGCCCAAAACAATAATGCCGCCTTCCATATTAGAGAAAGCGCCAACTGTTTTCCATATATCTTTGGGAACAGCTCTCCTGGCTTCTTTTACTTCAAAGTCATCCCACTCATGAAATCGCAGCCGATCAGACAGTTGTTTTTTGTCCATTTTCTTATATTCCTTACGTTCCCCCAATATTATACAAAATCCAGGTGCTTTCGTCCACTGAATAAAAGCTTTTGCGGGGGGTCCAGGGGGGCAGTTTTCTCGAAAAGAGCCCCCCTGGCCGCCGGAGGCAAAAATTACTTCAACTGCTTCATGATCTCGTCAACGGCGGCGTCCAATTGCGGATCCTTGCCTTCAAGGCGATCCTTAAACGTATTCTTGATATAAATATCCGGTTTCACCCCGGTCCGTTCAATATTTTTCTTGTCCAGGGTATAACATCCCCAGGAAGGCAGCCGGTAAAACGAACCATCCACAAGGGACTTACCCGACGTAAATATCAACCAGCGATAGGTTTCGGTCCCGATTACTTTCCCCAGTTTCAGGGCCTTGAATCCGGCTGTAGTCATTTCAGCATCACTTAAGGATTGCTCATTAATCAATACTACAATGGGTTTGGCCGCCGGTGAAAAATTGGGCTGCGGCGCAAATTTACCACCCCGGTATTTCCACAACGTATAGGGTCTCCGGCTGAGAAAATTCAACACCGCATCATGAACACTACCACCGGTATTATACCGCAAATCAAGGATTAGTCCCTCTCTTTTGAACGCTTCTGTGGACATCTCGATGATAAAATTGTTAAGCTCACGTCCCCCCATATTTTTCATATGGATATAGGCAATCCGCTTGCTGCTTTGTTTATCCACCCGCTGCTGGTTATCTCGAACCCACTCGTCATACAAATTTCGTCGAACTGAAAAACTGGAGGCAGGATGAATTTTTACATTAAAAATCCGTTTTTCCTTTGTTTTTTCATCCTCCCGTTTGAAACTCAGGAGCAGTTCATTTTCT
>WVZO01000347.1:0-20169 GCA_011772425.1 Candidatus Aminicenantota bacterium | reverse complement strand
GCAAGCCGGTTTGCATGCTGCGGAGCGAATTAAAGGTTTTTTCTTCATCTCCCCTTGTACGGAATCCCAGGTGTGAAGAGTTCAATTCACCCAGCATATCCGCAATCAATACTCTCAAATTGGAACGTGAATGAATAAAAGGCAGAAACCGCTGGTGCTTTTCTTTTACCTTTCTCCAATCCACCCCATGAAATTGATCATCATAAAAATTCTCTTCCACACCGGCCCACAGCTCGAAAAACATCTGGTAGAATTCTGATTTCAGGTTCCGTCTGAAGGTGTAACTCATTTTGATGGGCTTAAACGTATTCCCCTTTAAATCCAATTCACCGATTTCCCCTTTTACCAGGGCATAGTATTTATCTTTTGCCGCTGCGATCAGGGGATTATATGTTTGTGCACCTTTTATTTTTTTGGTTTCCGGGGATTCGAAGGGTTTCAATGTGGTCTTCCATAGATTGTGAGACTGGCCGTCATGATTGGAAAGGTAAAGTACGATGGTTTCATCCTTTTTGACGATCACATAAGGCAGTTCCTGACGTCCCGGGCGGGGTGAAATTTGTTCCCAGCGTCTAAACATCTCGTCAAAATCAAAAGTAACAACCGGTTTTTTATCCGTTTTTTTTGTTTCTTTTTTATCTTTTTTTGAGGGATTCTCTTTTTTTGTTTTCTTTTTGTTTTTATCTTTATCTTCTTCTTTAAAGAGTTTATCCCATTCCGTGGATTTGAAAGGTTTCATGTATTTGTGTAACGGCAGCCTGTAGATTTTGGCATCCCGTCCACCGCGCGGATATGAGGGACTCGAACGATCACAAGCAAAATACAAATACTTCCCGTCCGGCGACCAGTAAGGATCAGATTCCGATACCCCGGTATCCGTGATATTAAAGGTTTGCCCTGATTCCAAATCATAAACCAGGACATCCTCTTCAAAGTTCCGGTGAGCGGTAAATACGATATATCGATCATCCGGTGAAAAATAGGGCTGGCTGTTATAATATCCCCACAGTTCATCGGTCACCACGGTTTTGGCTTTAAAGGTGTTTAAATCCATGACCTTGATATGGTTTCTTCCACTGAGGTAAAGGGCCTGTGACATCTCGTTGTTCAAACTGATATTGCGGTTATTGACATGATCAAAAGTCAATTGTTGTTCTTTTTCTTTTTTATCGGCACGAATCTTAAACAGGTTCTGCCAGCCGTTGACAGTCTGGTTAAACAAAAGGGTTTTATTGTCCTTCAACCATTTCACTTCCATGACCCGACCGTCTGCTGCGGTTTCCAGTTTTCGTATAAATTTACCTTTTATATCTGACACAAAAAGTTCTCCCCTGGACACAAAAGCGAACTTTTTACCGTCCGGCGAACCGGCAAAATAGGTTATTTTCCCATTTACATCAAAATCCTGTTCGGTTTTTAATGTATCATTGCGGAACAAGTTGATATTGACTTTTTCCACTTTCACGTCCCGGACGTTGTAAGTAAACAGCCGGTAATCTTTCTCAAAAGCAATTTTTTCGCCGTTGGCGCTGACCAGGGGAATTTTTATAGACGTCTTAAAGGACGTCAACCGCTCTTTTTCTCCATCTTTTAATCGATAGAGATTATATTCGCCGTTGTAGCGGTCGGAGACAAAATACACGTTTCCCTGTTTATCGATAGTGGGCCAGAAATCTTTTCCATTGTAAGAGGTATGGACCTTGTATTCCTTTGTTCCAGGATTATAGGACTTAATATCCGGGTTGTAATCCCCTTTGTATCCTTTACGCATGGCGAATCCTAAGCTTTCCCAGGTATCCGTGAAGTACAGGGCAGATGATACCGGATGTTCCACCACACCGTGGATCGTATTGAAATAGTGTCCAAACAGGCGTTGGGGAGTTCCGCCTTCACGGCTGACCTTATATCCTGTAAATTCATTGTACCTGCCGGAATTGAAATAGATATATTTAGAATCCCATGACCAGGAATCCACACGATCCTGGGCTTCATGAAACGTCAACTGTTTGATTTCGCCGCCCTCAACCGGCATTACATACACATTGTTGTTGCCATCTTGAGTACCGGAGAAGGCAATCCACTTGCCGTCCGGTGAAAACCGGGGATACCGTTCTTCTCCATCCATACCGGTTAACCGGTACGCAGTTCCACCGGATGCATTCACAATCCAGAGATCGCCCTCATAACTGAACACGATTTTCTCTGCATCCGGGCTGATGCTGGGATGAGTGGCAAAATACACGTCAGCGGATTTTGAGTCCGAAAAACCAATAACTGCTGTAAGAAGCACGATTATAGGTTACCATCATAATGTGTTTAACATTCATTTATTCCTCCTAAAAGTTCATTTAGCCACGAAGGCATTTACAATACGGTTTTTAAACGAAGAAACCCAAAGGAAATGCCACATTCTTTTTCCTATATTAAACGTTTGACTTAAGGATAGTGATACGTAATTTTACCAGAAAAGGTTTAAATTTGGAAATAAAAAGAAATGGTAATATATGGCTGCCCCGTGCTGATATATGATTGCCCCGACCTGATATATGGTTGCCCCATGCTAATATATCATTGCCCCGACCTGATATACGGTTGCCCCGTGCTGATATATGATTGCCCCGACCTGATATTCGGTTGCCCCATGCTGATATATGATTGCCCCGACCTGATATACGACTGCCCCATGCCAATATATGGTTGCCCCGCGGTAATGTGAGATTACTGATGGGCGATAACTCATTTTGCCATAAAAAAACTCCGTTGTGCCCTTTTTGTGTATTTTTGCAGCAGTGCTTCTTTTGTTTCCCTGGTGGTTTCTACTTCTTCGCTTCGTAACAGCTAAGCTCCAGCCACAAGCCGCAAGCCACAAGCAGAAAGATAAAAACTATAATCCGTACTTTGATCAAAAATTTGCTGCCACTTAAAGTTTTGGGCTGGGGCTTGAAGCTGGGGCTTGTGGCTAAACTGGCTAAAATTTTCTCTTGCAGATTTTTTCAATTTATGGTAATTATAATGCATGCTCAAAGAAATGACATCTTTCGGAGAGGTGGTTTAGAAAACTCAATTGAATTAGGTTGAGGTTGAGGTTAAGGTTAAGGTTGAGGGATGAATATTTCTATTCAATTTGTAAACAAAAAATCCTCTCTGAACTGAAAAACTAACTTAGCGAAGTAAACGTTTGTCAAATCTATACTCTTCAATGTTTAAAATCGTAACCTGCTTCATATCAGGATGTGATGGATTAATCAAAATATTAAACTCATGCTGGACAACGGCAGACGGAACCCGAAGCAAAAGCGTTTCATTGCCTAAAGCCCACTTTGTCCCTAACTCAGCTAATTCAGATGGTGCAGGCCAGTTTCGCCAATTGACCGGTAAATCAGAGATTAAGATTTCCCTGGAAATAATATTATCAGGTATCTCAATAGAGGAAATACTGATATCATCCGGCATCAACGATAAAGGTAAATGAACCATGTATTCTAAAGTTGCCAAAGCCCTGGTTTCAGATGTGTAAATAATACCGATTCCCTTGTGGTTCCACCTTCCCCCATATAATCTCGAACCTACTCCTGACAAATCCCGAATATAGTTTGCCCTGGCAATACGATAAACAATCATTTATTACCTATGAAAATACTCCATACTCCATTCGTCCAAGCTCATCCAAAACCATCTCTGCCCCAAATCTTGAACCAAGCAAACCTATTGGCGTTTTGTTACCAAGAGCTCTATTGGGCTGTTTCAACCATAATAAAAATTTATCTTTATCTCCAAATACATCTGCTCCTCTGACTGCCACTTCAGCAATTTGTAAGATTTGCTCCGACACAATACGATTAAAGCTCTTTTCCAGGGTATATCTCTGGATGGTTCGTTCAGTCACGGCAACAAGTTCAGCCATCTGGCTAAGAGGTATATTAAGATATTTTGCCAGGTGGACCAGGGCATCTTTTGTAATCCCCTTATCACCTAATTCAATTAAATCCATTCGGCTGTTGATCTTTCGGTGAAGAACCTCGGGTCCTCCTAAAACGTCTGCAACTCCTGTAAGTTCCATTTCAATTACCTCCACATCACAGGCATGACATCTGTCGTAATTATAACGTCACATGTCTGGTTTGTCAACTCTCTTTTCAAATTTTATTCAGAGGGAACGTTTCTTTGGCTGCCAAGAAAATAGGTAAGTGAGTCGAGTAAGGTGAGTAAGTTGAGTGGGGAACTCTCTGTGACCTCTGTGATCTCTGTGGCTATTTCCATTCGTCTCCATGCGAGGCCCGCGGCATCATGATGAACTCCTATGAAAATGATTAGAGGGGCTTGCATCTATCCCCGGGAATTGGTATGATCGAACCATGAAAAACATTCTCATTACAGGGAAGCCGCGAGTGGGAAAAACCACACTCATCCAACGCCTGGTAGAACACCTGGATTCCGCGGGTGGGTTCTACACACAGGAAATCACCTGCAATAACGTCCGGGAAGGTTTTAAAATCATCACCCTGGACGGCAAAGAAGGCATCCTGGCAAAAAAAGGCATGCCCTCTCCCTTTCGCGTGGGAAAATACGGTGTTTTTACCAGGGACCTGGAAGAAATCGGCGTTAAAGCTATCGAACAGGCAATTTTGACAAAAAATGTCATCGTGATCGATGAAATCGCGAAAATGGAATTGTTTTCGCCCCGTTTCAAAGAGATGGTGATCAACGCCCTGGACTGCCTCAAACCGGTATTGGGAATTATACAGATGTCCAATCACCCGTTCCTGGACCGGATCAGAAAACGTAAGGATGTAACCATATACGAACTCACCGTTCACAACAGGGAATCGATTTATCAAACGATTACTGCCGGAGAACTGTTTTAGCGGCGGCAGGCATGAAAGGTACACGAAGATTTTTTTTCTTTTTATTTTTAGCCACGAAGGCATTTACAATGCGGTAAAAAACACGAAGTTACACGAATAGATTTTTTTGCCTGGCGACTTTTTTGTTTATCTTCGTGTATCTTCGTGGCTAAAAAAAATTGGCGGTGGATTCAGGCCAACATTGCATATTGACATGAGAGACAAAAAATGATATGTTTACTCTTACTTACGAATGAATGCGCCTGTAGCTCAGAGGATAGAGCTTGGGATTCCTAATCCCAGTGCCGCAGGTTCGAGTCCTGCCAGGCGCATGTTCATTCCTTAAATCTTTTTATCATACTATCAAAAAAAGGAGGAAAAAATCATGGTCCCAACATTCAAAAAAAAACTGGTCTTAAACAAAGAGACCGTCGTCAATCTGGACAATGGCGAGATGAAGCTCGCAAAGGGTGGAACAGAACTATTATCTAATTGTAACGATTGCTTCACCATCGATACCAGGTGCGATGTTTGTACGATTTACTGCACGGTAGGAACGCTGTGTAGACCCTGTACTCATCTTTGTTAGAAGCATCAATAGACAAGTCTCTGAACAAAACATTTTATGGATTTTAAAGCCTTGCTAAACTCCATCAATACCTTAACCCAACCGATCTTCACCAACTCCCGGGCAGCATTATTTCGCACAAATTCATTTTTATCCTTTAAGGCGTTTACCAGTGCATCCATTGCCCCGGCCGAACCGATCTTTCCCAACGCCCGAACTGCATCACTTCTCACATAGCTGTCTTTATCTTTTAAGGCGTTGATCAGTACATCCACTACTTTAGCCGAACCGATGTTCCCTAACGCGCCCACCGCATACCTGCGGACATCGCTGTCCGTATCGTTTGCGGCATCGATCAACGCATCCACTGCCCTGGCTGAACCGATGTTCACCAGAGCACGGGCGGCATTCATCCGAACTCTTTTTTTAGGATCTCTTAGAGCAACGATAAGCGCATCCACTACCTTATCACTATCCGAGGCAATGTTCCCCAACGCCTTGGCAGCACACACCCTGACAGCGATTTCCGTGTCCGTTAAAGCCTTGATCCACGCATCCACTGCTTTATCTTTATTCGAACCAATGATCAACAACGCCCAGGCAACTTCACTTCGCACATAGATCTCTTCATCTTTTAATGCTTCAATCAATGCATCCGCTGCCCTGGACGAACCGATTTTACCTAACGCCTCAGCAGCAGTACTTCGGAGATAAATGTCCCTATCTTTTAATGCCTTGATCAACGCATCCACTGCTCTAACCGAACCGATGTCCCCCAACGCCACAGCAGCATACTCCCGGACATAACTGTCCGGGTCGTTTAACGTGTTGACCAGGGCATTCACCACTCTTTCCGAACGGATTATCCCTAACATGCGAACAGCACCCAGCCGCACATAGCTGTCTTTATTCTTTAAACCGTTGATCAGTACACTTACTGCTTTATCTTTAAACCAACTGATATATGTCTCAATAATTTCAAAATCTACTATTTTTTGTGATTTCATTCCGTCATTGTCTGCCAAACAAGCGACAGAAGAAATAAACAATAAAATAAAAATTATCGATCTAACCGCATATGTTTCATGTTTCACGGTACTCATTTTAACACAGAAAAGTCACGCCGTCACGCACCCTGTCAACCCTGTCAACCACCTATTTTTTTAAACCGCGGCTAAATTTGCGCTGAAGGCGTTTAAAATCTGTCCGAAGGACACCTCTTCGTTTGGAATTTGGGATTTGGAATTTCCCGGACAAGCAGGGACCTTTTTTGGAAAAACCGCCCCCCTGGACCCCCCGAAAAACTTTCTATAGCCCTTCGGGCGGTAGAAAATGAGAGCAGCGGTCCGCTGCTCTCATTTCAAGAAAACTTATAGCTTTAAAAGATTAACACGAAGTGGCTTTACAGGTGACTGACTTCTTCTGTGGGCAGCATTTGCCGTGGGTCCCGTGCTGGCAGCATCCCTTGGAGCCTTTCTTACAGCAATCATCGAGGTGTTTTTTCTGTTTGTCGGTGAGCAGATTGCGAACGTCCAGGTAACAGCTATAACATTCCTTCAGGATCTGTGCCTTGATCCGGGCCATTTCATCGATCTTGGCATTCACTTTCTTTTTGTCTGCGTGGTCGACAAAGAGTATTTTCATATCCAGTTCCAGTTTTTTCAGGTCTGCGTTGAGGGAGATCATCTTTTTTTGACACGCCACACCCAGTTCCTGGATTTTGGATTTCTGCTCCGGGGTTAGATCGGGGATACATTTGGAAATGTCACAGCACATAACGCCGGGGCCACCAAAACAGGTATGAGCATGAACCTTTGCGCAGCACGACGAGTGGCTGCTGCCGATTTGAGGATGCTCTTTGCCGGAAGCCAGCAAAGGCACTGAGGATGTTACGATCCATAAAACAGTCACAATGACCACTAAGTAAAGTTTTTTCATTTTCATTTCTATATTTCCTCCTTTTTTTTATTTATCTCGTGCATCATAAATACGTTCCTTTACGGTGTTTTCTGCCCCCCTTTGCTCCCCTGATTTTCCTTGCATCCGGATTTTTGTGGTATGGCCTCGCTGCTGCAGGAAGCTTGCTTTTTACAGCACAATTCCTGGTGAAAGTAGTTATACAATTTTCTCTGCTGGTCACTGCTGAATACGCTCTTTATCCGGAATAAATGTCGGATGAATTTGTCCTGGATCCTTGATTGAAGACCGGTGATGGTTTGTACGTGCCGGTGAGTTTCGGATTCATCCAGGGAATCTTTTTTCAGGAGCTGAAACAGTCCCTGGCGCTCCTTTTCAAGTTGGCCTTTGAAAGGAGCGATCTCCTCCTTGAATTGATGGAGATGTTTTTCCAGTTCTTGAATTTGCTGAGGGGTGAGGTACAACTCCAGGCATATGGAACAATCCTTCCAGTGAATACACTCATCTGTATTTGCTCGGGGCTGCCGGGGTGATTTGGCGATCAACTTAAAAAGGACTCCCACATTAAAAGCGAGTGAAATAACCAGTAATATGAAAAGTATTTTGGTTTTCATGCTGTTTTTCCTTATTTTTATTCCTTTAATAGGGCATAATAAGCGGAAGCAAAGGAACCATCCGGGATATCGGAGAAGATGGAAAGGGGAATCGTTTTTTCCAGTGTGCTTGAGATCATTTGCTTCTCCATGGATTTTTGGGCTTCTATTTTATTCCCTATCATGCTGCCAAAAAAGAAGAAGACGGCAACCAGGATTAGAAAAGCAAGGCTCGTCAATGCCGGTTTCAACAGTAGGAACACCGGCTCCCGCTTCCGGGCCACCCGCTGCCTGACTCTTGAGATAAATTGGGGCGAAGGTTCTATTGCTTCGGGGGGCATTAATAACTGGTGGACACATTCCAGCCGTTCCTTTTCTTCCTGGCAGGCGGTGCACTTTTCTATGTGGTATAACAGTATTTTCTCTTCGTTCCTGCCGGTTTCTCCGTCCAGGTATTTTGACAACAACAGCTTTACTCGTTTACATTTCATTTTTGGTCCTCATTTATTTAGACACAAACAGGTAAAAAAAACCTGCATTTAAATTTCTCCTTTTTTTTTCAATGGGAGCAGGAACCTGGCTACATTCTTTTTGGCCCTGAACAGGTGTGATTCCACGGAGGAAACCGATACATTCATTAGTTTAGCGATTTCCTTATAAGAGTATCCTTCGAACCTGGAGAGGATGATGGCCATTCTCTGCATCGGGGGCAGTTTTTGAATGGCCCGGTGTACCCAGTACTCCCGTTCTTCTTTTGTCAGCATGGAGAGGGTTTCCCGGTTACTACCGGGGATACAGTCGGGATTGCCGGTGATATCGGCAGGGTCGATATTGGATTCCAGGTATTTTGCTTCATTTTTTTTGTCCCTTCTATGATTCAGGCAGGTATTGACCACGATGCGGTAGAGCCACGTGGCAAAGCTGGATTTACCTTTGAACTTCCCGGCGTTTCTCCATACTTTTAGAAATACGTCCTGGGCGATGTCTTCAGCTTCATTGCGGTCATGGAGAAAATAGTAGACAAGGTTGATGACCTTCACATGATAGCGGTGAACGATTTCCTCGAAAGCAGTATCATCATTCTCTGCGATCAGTTGGACCAGGTAGTTGTCTTTAACTGCTTTCATTTTCAGATGTTTCTTAAATTCATCTTTTGGACGTTTCTGTTTCTTCTAATCATTTAGACACGTGAACCCTTCAATATCTTGCTTAAAAATTTTTTTAAAAAAAAGGGGACGGGAAATCCCATCCCCCTTCGTCATTCGTCATGAACCACTGGACCGATTAGCAAGGAGCGCAGCACATCTGGGGTGCGGAATCATTTGACGGGCACTGGGTCATGCATGCCGTGTACGTAATTGGAATTGGGCAGCGCCTCGTATCAATGGCTTCTAGACCTCCATGGGCTGCTTTCATTTCTTTGCTGTGCAAATCGGCAATGGTTTCTTTGTAGAATCTGAGCTTTTTCTTAAATTTGATGTTTTTCATGGCAATCCCTTTAACCTCCTTTTATTTTAAATTGATTTTCCTGAATCAGCACATCAAAGACACAGAATGATTATAACAGCTTTATAAAGAATGTCAAGAAAACGATTATTTCCTCAGCAATTCTCATTTTGAGAATTGCCAGGTTAAGGTTAAGGCTGAGGTTAAGGTAAACTCCTGGAACTTTCCATATTTTTTTGTGAGAACAGGTGATTTTAAGCAGTTTTTTTCTCCTCAACCTTAACCTCAACTTCAACCTCAACCTCGCCAAAATTAGAATTTCTGTTATAATATTAGGCGTCGTCCTCCGGTTCCAGTTGGCAGTAGGCAGTAGGCAGTTGACAAAAGAGGAAGCGAGGAAGTTAGGAAGAGAAGAAGTTGAGAAGTTGAGAAGATAAGAAGAGAAGAAAGACAATGATACCAATGGGAAATAACTTTATGAAGCTTGGTACGATGATTGACCGTGTATGAAAAGTTTTTGGAGGTCCAGGAACCTTTTTTCAAAAAGGTTCCTGGTCGCCGAAGGCGTTAATAAAAATGTCCGCAGGACGCAAATTACCTCAATATAGACGTAGTTGAGATGTGAAAGTATGTTGCGCGCCTCAATTTTCAAGTAGTTTCAAGTTGCTCTTCAATCATGCCTTTGTTTTCATATAGATACTGGTTAAAATAGGCCAGCATGGCATATTTGAGTGGGCGTATTTGTTTCATATACCGGAGCATCTTTTCAATTTCATCGTCAGTTTCGTCGTAATCATGAGATTTGCTCTTTGTTTCTTTTCTTGTTTTTGCATCGGCAGCGGTGGTGGTATTTGTACCGGGGTTGGCTGCCGGGTCCATGAACATGGGGCCTTCCCCGGTTGCCAGGTAGCCGAAGTTTATTTTGTACCTTTTGACCGCATTTTTCAGGAAGTCGTAACCGGGGTTGTAACGGCCTGCTTCGATTTCAGACATGTAGTTATCCGACATGCCGCAGCCACGCGCGAAGGTTTTTTGGGTTTTGCGCAGCTTTTTTCTTATCAATTTAAGTCTCAAGCCTAATTCGATTAAGTCACTTCTTCTCATTTTACCTCCTTGCTATTTTTGCCACCAAGGCACCAAGGATTTTCATTTTAATTCCTTTGTGTTCCTTCGTGTCTTTGTGTCTTCGTGGCTATTTTTCCCGTTTAACATGGATATATTTTACCATTAAATCTGGTTCATAGCAAAAGTAGGGGTTCGGCCGGCATGTCGTGTTCACCCACCATTCTTACCGGGCACAGGTTAATTGTCGGCCGCCGTCGATGCTGCAAGTAACACCGGTAATCCATCCGGCTTTATCGGAAGCCAGAAAAACAATCAAATGAGCAACTTCCTCAGGTTGTCCCACTCTGCCCAGGGGATGGGTGGTTTTGCTGTGTTCCAGGAACTTTTGGTAAGCCGTTTCATCCATACCACCCCGGCGGTGCAAATTGGTTTGCACCACACCGGGATTCACCCCATTCACCCGCACATTTTTGGGAGCCAATTCCAGGGCGACAGCGCGGGTGAGCTGATCCAGCCCGGCCTTACTGACACAATAAGACAAAATCCCGGGAAACGCACGCGTCCCGGTCACAGAACTCACATTCACAATATTGCCGCTGGTTTTTATTAAATAAGGAACCGCCAGTTGGGTCAGGTGAAACACGGACCGCAGGTTAATATCCATCATGATATCGAAATCTTCCAGTGTCGTGGTTTCAATGGTGCCTGAAGCGATGATACCTGCTGCATTCACCAGGACATCCAGTTGCCCGAAGGCATCAATGACAGCAGCAAGCAAATCTTTGCGAAATTCGGCATCCGTAATATCACCGGCAAGAATCGCACAGACATTTTTGTCTTTATTAAAGGTTGCTTTTAACTCTTCCAGGGTTTCTTGGTTTCGGCCGGTCAGCATGAGCCGGGCACCGGCATCGGCAAAAACAAATGCTGATGAACGACCGATACCACTGGTAGCACCTGTGATCAACACGACTTTATCATCAAAGCGAATGTCCATAAATCCTCCTTTTTCGTTTCATTTATTAAAATTATTTTATTTTACCACAGAGGACACAGAGAACACAGAGAACACAGAGGAAAAAAAATTTGACATCCAGGGAAAAATTTGATAAAATTCTACTTTGGTGTAAGTAAAGGTGGGGAATTTTTCTTCAAGTAAAGTTTCATCTTTCTTGTTGTGAACGTTCCCATCCCTAGTAACACTAAGATTTAAACAGGAGGCAATAAACTATGGCCGAAGGAAAAGTGAAGTGGTTCAACACACAAAAAGGTTACGGATTCATTGAGATGGATGATGGCAATGATATCTTTGTCCATCACAGTGAAATTCAAGACCAAGGCTTCAGGTCTTTAGATGAAGGCCAGCGGGTCCAATTTGAGATCCGTGAAAGCGCCAAAGGCAAACATGCTGTAAATGTCGTCAAATTGTAATTCCATCCCGTAATTTCCCGTTTCCTTATTCACAGCAAGATCAAGCCCTTTAAGCACTAGGGGGACGGCGTCCCCAGCCTAGATTAGTCGTTCGTGAGGTTTAAAAGGAGTTCGTTCTTTCAGGTGGAGGTGAACATGAAGAAGATTGACGTTCAGAGTACACGCATTCCTATTTATCGCGACGCGGCATTCTTCTTGAGTGATGAAGAAACCATTAAAAAAGCGTTCAGGGACGAGTTGGATCATCCCAGGTCCCCGGAGATTTACATCTACGCCCGGTACCGCAACCCCACCGTGGTAGCGGTGGAAGAGCAGATCATGGCGTTGGAAGAGTGTCAATGGGCGCTGCTCACCCAGTCCGGCATGTCTGCCATTGATGTGGCGCTGTCGATTTTCCAAAAAGCAGAAGAAACCGGGACCTGGCTGTTCTTCAGCGAAATTTACGGCGGTACCAACTCTTATATTGACCGGGTGTTACAATTCCGCCGGGGCATTAACATTAAACGGTTCTATCCGGCAGGATATCGATACGACCTGGGACAATTGGAAAAGGAATTGGCAGAGACGAAACCCCAACTGGTCTATTTTGAAGCCATGTCCAATCCCATGCTCATTGTGGCCGATTGCCAGTCCATTATTTCAATGGCTAAAAAAGCAGGAGCTGTGGTGCTTGTGGATAATACCTTTGCCACTCCTTACCTGTGGAATCCCCTCCAACATGGGGCAGATATCGTGGTGCACAGTGCCACCAAGTTCCTTTCCGGTCATAACAATATCACCGCCGGTGTACTTTGCGGCAATGATGCGCAAATGGAAAAAGATGCCATTGAGTATCGAAAGTTCGTGGGACATATGCTTTCTGCGGATGATGCTTACCGCCTGGGCACCCAGCTGCGCACCTTTGAGCTGCGTTTCGGCAGGCACTGTCAGAATGCCGCCCAATTGGCCAAAACCCTGGCAGATCATGAAAAGATTGAGAAAGTGCTCTATCCTGGCCTGGAATCTCATCCCACCCACAACCAGGCCCAAAGGTTGTTTAACGGAAAAGGGTTCGGTGCCATGATCACCTTTGATATAAAGGGAGATACCCCGGAGAAAAAAGGCCAGGCAGCCCGGGGTTTTATCTCTGCCATGAGTGAACACGTTCCCCTGGTGCCCACGTTAGGCGATACACAAACCATGCTGCTTCACGTGGAATCGGTATGGGGAGACAAGTATCCTCTTCCCGGCATGATTCGTCTCTCTGTGGGTATCGAGAATTACCCGGAGCTAGAAGCTGCCTTCCTCAACGCTTTAGACCAAATCGCTATAAAGTAGAGGAAAATGGATTTTAATTCATTCTTCTTGAAGGGACAGGGATTTTTCCCAGTTGATCTGTTTGATGATCTCAGCGCACGCGTCCTGGTCTTTTTCAAGAAAAGTAGAAGCCTTCCTTATCTTACCCTCTGATATAATATTGACCAACTTCAAGCTGCCGTTTTCCTGGTTGAGATAAACCAGGGGATTGTCTTTTAATGCGGCTAAACGCTCTTCCAATTTCTCTCCTGTAAATATGCCCTTGTCCAAAAGCAATTGCCCAAGAGGCGTATCCACATACCCGATTCGCTCTTTTTCGTCTTTAAACACATAATCGGTTAAATCGAACATGGCTTCAATATGGCTTCTGGAAATATGATAAGTTCGCCGAATCTGGTCATACCACGGCAAATGCCGCCGTTTTTCCGAATCAGAAATCCTAATACGTTCATCCCTGCGTATGTTTTCGTAAATTAAATGATGAATACCGCAAAACCGGTATCTATTATCTTTAAGCTTGACCGCTATGATAAACACCGCTGTATTCTTATGATGCCGGGTGATTACCGCCGGTATATCATAGTTCAGGATATAGTATCCATTTATCTTTTTGATGGTGTGACCATACATTTCCAGAAAGTCTGTTTCCGGCACCATGATTTCAAACAGTTCGTCCGCATTTTTTTTTATTTTGTATTCCAATATTGCTCCAAAGGCGCCAATGATCTTTGCTTCCTGGAAACTAACCTTAAACTTTTCTTCAAATTGTTTTACCATTTCCGGGTATTTTCCCATCTCTTCCTTACCCTCGATGGCAAATTGGAGTTGACTGGAATAGTGACAGGCAACAATGGCCTTGTCATTCAGGAGGATTCCGCTTAAACTGGCCATGTAAATGACATCTGCATACGGTTCAATGGATTTAATAATAGCTGATTCATAGGTGACTTTATTGGTCTCCGGTCTTACAGCAATAATAGCAATGGAGGAATCCTGGAGTTCTTCCCTGGTGATATGGTAAGGAATTAAAATATCAGGCGTGACTTCCTCATGTTTACCAGGCATAACGTTTTGTATCATACATCAATATATTACACCTTTTCTATTTTTTTTCAACTGGAATTTTCTCAATGGCAGCAATTCTAATTTTGCCGTTTCAAGCAAGGGTAAACACAAGGTTTACCCCTACGAATGACCGAAAACGTTCATCAGAGGTAGGGGCTCGGCCTGCATTTCGTGTTCGCCCGGGCTCAACTACCCCGGTTTCAAAATTAAAGAATCGAAATTAAAAAAAATTTTTTTTATTGACATTTTATCTTTGAAAAAATTTTTCAAATAAGTTACAATTGTTTGGTTTAGGCGAATGATCCCGAGCCTTACCAAAAATTTAAAGATAAGTGAGGTAAAAAGATGAGCGAATACAGCATCGTCAACAACTATTGTGTGTTTGAAGAGTTAAACTCTGACTCGGTTGGGATCAATTACAGGGTTGGGGAAATCAAAGACAGGAATGTGGAAAAGCATTGGCTTTTAACAGAGGTTTATCCCTCGATATCCAATAACCCGGCCGTATGGAAGCGAGTTGCTGTTTTGATGGAAGGGATAAAAAAACCAAATATTCCTGGTCTGTATTGTCCTGAAAAAATAATCGAAGAAGGCGAAAAATCTCTTTTGGTCTATCCATTTATAAAGGGAAAGTCACTAGAAACCATCCTGGAAGACGTGGCCCGAAGCAATACCCCTTTAGAAATCGAATTGGCCTTTTCAATTGCTGTTGATATTGCCGATGTATTAGAAACTGGTTCTACGATTATTATCAACAAGACAAAATCCTTTCATGGAGTTCTAACTCCAGATAATATCATGATCAACCTCGATGGCAAAATATTCCTGAAGAACTACGGGGTATTCCCCTACCTGGGAAAAGATCCACAGCTTCTAACCGAGACAAGAAAAAAATTTAATAATATGCTGGCACCTGAATTCATCAGAGATGGGCAGCTGACACCTCAGACAGATATTTACTATGTGGGAAATATTATCCATCGTTTACTGACCGGTGAATACTTCTATCATTCACCGGAGAAAGATTTCGAATCTCAATTATCCGATATCGGAATGACGGAACACATTCTTGCCGCCGATGATGATTTTTCCTCGAATATTATTGAATTATTCAGGAAAACCTTAAATCCTGATCCTGCCAAACGATTTACCAGCATCAAGGGATTCAAAGATTATGTTTCCAAGCATTTCCAAATTGAAGAACTGTCTTCTGCTACCTTTATTATTGCTTATTTTATGAATCAACTCTATATGAAAACAATGGAGGAAGATGACAAGCGGTTAAATGATGAGTTAGCCCACACCCTTCCTGAAGAGAGAGTAAAAACAGAAAGGGAAAAACCGCTTGCCAGAGAGAAGATCGATGATCACGTTATAGAAGACATATTAATCGAGTTGGAGCAGCAAAAACGTACAAGGAAAAAGATTGTTATTCCTCTTGTACTTGTTATCATTGTTATCCTGGCAGTATCCGGTTTTATAATCATCAATCAACAAAGACAAGCCAGGATCCAGGAGCAAGCTCAATTGCAAAGGGAACAGGAATTGGCAAATGCCATGGCCCAAATGAGGACGGAGTTGAAGGCAGAATACGAGAAGCGGTTAAAATTCATCGAAGATAGAGCCGCCACCACTGAAGAAGAAAAAAAAGCCCGTGAAAGAGAAGTCGAAGAATTGAAAAAGTGGCGCGAGGAACAGGAAAAAAGAACAGAGGAACGACTTAAAGCACAAATAGCGTTGAAGAAGCAAATGGATGCTGCCAAAGCCAAAGAACGGGAAGCGAAAAAACAGGAACAGGCAGCCAAAACCCAGGCAGCCAAAACCCAACCGCCCCCCCAGGAAACCACAGAAACCACGGAAACTACAGAAACTACAGAAACAATAACGGAACAGAAAATCGAACCAAAACCCGTAGAACCCGTAGTGAAAAAGGAAGAGCAGCCAGAGATAAAACCAGACTCCAATATTGTGGAACGGGGTGATATTATCCCCATTGATTCGGTAACCTTTACACCCTCCAAATTAAGTGGGATGCGAAGCTATAAAGCGAATGATCTCAATCTTTCAGCAAATACCCTGGATAAATACGCAGGGCAGACACTAACCGTTCATTCCGACATTTTGGTAGATGAAAGAGGAAATGTACTGGATACAAAAATAAAAGAACGTTTTCCAGGCGACCTTCAGGCAAAATTAACTGAGGTCTTAAAAACATGGACATACATTCCTGCTGAACTGGATAAAACCAAAGTAAAAGTCTGGATGCCGGTTGATTTTAAGCTGGCCTTTGAGGGCACACCAAAACCAAAAGAGGCCGCACTGGTTCCCCTGGATTCCGTAACCTATAGACCCTCTAAATTAAAGGGGAATAGAAAGGTAAGTGCCGATGAACTTAAACTTGCCAACTCTATTATGGATAGGTATGCAGGGCAAACCTTGACCGTTCAATCAACTGTTTTAATCAATGAAAGGGGTAATGTGACAGGTGTAAATATAAAGGGTAATGTGCCCAATGAAATAAAGGTAAAAGCAACAGAGATCCTAAAAACATGGAAATTTACCCCGGCGGAGAAAAATAAAACCAAGGTAAAAGTCTGGCTGCCGGTTCAATTGGGCATTACGTTTAAAGCGAAACCAAAGCCAAAGCCAAAGAAAGAGCCGGAAATTGTCATCGATGAAAGCACCATTGTTCCCCTTGACTCTGTTACCTATAGGCCCTCTAAATTAAGGGGGAATAGAAAGGTAAGTGCCGATGAACTTAAACTTTCCAGGTCTACCAGGAGTAAATATAAAGGGAAAACACTAACCGTTAGGTCAGAAGTTTTAATCGGCGAACACGGTAATGTATTAAAGGTAAGAGTAAAAGGCGATTTTCCCCGAGAATTAAAATTAGGAGCAGCACTGACCCTGAAAACCTGGAAATTTGTTCCGGCGGAGAAAAATAAAGAGAAAGTAAAAGTGTGGTATCCGGTTCGCTTGCTTATTACCTTCTAATAACCATTTGTTGTTGGTGAACGCTGAACGCTGAATTGTCAATTAAGCCTCGTGCAAAAATACATAATTCGGTTGAGGAAATACACATGGGGCGAACACGAGGTTCGCCCCTACGGAGCGGAAATGGCCGTCAGTAAGGCGTCCGCCAGCGTAGGGGCAAACCTTTTGTTTGCCCGGCAAGCTTAAAAAGGGAAGCCCTGGGCATGCACATTGGTGAGCCCGGCTTCTCTCGCCCACTTCAATGTTTCCAGGTATTCTGTGCGTGAAATTCTCCGGGAAATTTTCGGGTAGTTAAATGCTTTGTAACACGGCCTGTACTGGGACATGATGTTGATAAACGTATCCTTGGGCAGATTTTGGGCAATCCAATCAAGTATTATTTTTGATCCGCTGACCCGGTTTGGCAGCACCAGGTGACGAATCATCAATCCCCTGTACATGAGGCCATCTTTAGCGGCTTTGGCGACACCAACCTGTCGGTTCATTTCTTTATGGGCTTTTTTTGTAATTTCCGGGTAGGTATCGGCACCGGAGGAATACTTGTCTGCACTTTCGCTGGTTCCATATTTAAAGTCTGGCAGGTAGATATCGATGATACCATCGAGTTTTTTCAGAACTTCCAGCCGTTCCCAACCGCTGGTATTGTATACCAGGGGAAGCCGCAGACCCCAGCTTGCAGCCAGGTCCACTGCTTTCAGGATGTGGGGTGAGTAATGGGTGGGGGTTACAAAATTGATGTTGTGACATCCTCTTTTCTGGGTTTTAATCATCATTCTGGCAAAGCTTTCAATGCTTGTCACACTTCCGATGCCCCTATGGTTAATTTCCCAGTTGATGCAGTACACACACCTGAGATTGCAATTGGTTAGAAATATAGTCCCGGAACCACCGGTACCCACCAATGGACGTTCTTCACCAAAATGAGGATGAAAAGATGAAATTTCCAATTTCGCCGAAGAATGACAAAACCCCTCTTCTCCCTTGAGCCGGTGGGCCCCACACTCCCTGGGACAAAGCCTGCACTCTTTCATCATGTTCCACAGTTCTTCCGCACGTTTCTTCAACTCTCCGTTTCTGTGAAGTTTCAAATAAGAAGGTTCAAAATTCGGATCGATTTTTGCTGTTTTGGCAACCTTGAGTCTTTCCTTTTCTTTATCTGCTGCATCCAGACCTAATGGAAGCAGTGAAGCCCCCAGGCCGGACAGGATTAGATAAGTGCCTGTTTTAATAAATTCTCTTCGTGTGGTTTTTTCTTCTTTCATTTTTCTTCTCGTTAATAATTATTTTTGTTCCATTTATAATATTATTTTCCAGAAATTTCCACACAAAAAATAATTTTTAGGAATTCTGATTTTAGCCACGAAGTTACACGAAGGAACACAAAGGGAGGAATAGAGGCATTACTTATGTGCATCGGGGTGGCAGGTGGTACAGTACATTTTGCTAACCACTTCAGGTTCGTTGGGTGCTTGTTTACCTTCACCCAATCCCAGGATTTCTCGACGTGAATATGTTTTTTTCATAATAAACCTCCGTTTGTCACTTCAAACAAGCGATAGCCTGTAAAAACATTGCCCTGGTGGTCTTTTGCCGTAACTTTCAGGCGGTGAATACCCGGCTTGAGATCGCCCGGCAATGGAGCAACCCAGATATGGGAGCACATGGACGGTTCCATCCAGTCTTTGTATTTGTCCTTGTTCTCCATCACCAACTTTGTAAAAAACGGATCTTTCTCTATTTTACGTTCCATGGCAACTTCCACTCCGCTGTCCAATTGATAGGTCACCACTGTCCCTGGAGTTCCGGCAAATACATTAACATGTATCTGGCAATCCTTTACGTCTTGTAGAGACAGTGTGCCCCCCGGGCTGTTGATGCGCATCTGGCTGTGAAAAGAAGGCCCAGCGGGACAAAAACGGTAATTGAAACGATTGCCGTTGAAACTAAAAAGGAAATAGCCGTTGGGTGTACCATCGGTGCTCAACCCGATTGGGATTCCCCTGGCATCCCTGGGGCCGTGCCACCAGGTCCCGCACCCGGCGCCGGCGGTTAAAGAAGGAAAATTCGCTTCTCCCTTCCAGCCGTCTTTTTCAGTGAACTCCAGGTATTCCACGAAATGCATATGTCCGGCCAGGGCCAGTAGATGATCCCAGTTTTCCAATATCTTAAAAAAGTTTTCACGGTTCACGATTTTGGAGCTGTCTTCCAGGTATATCATCGAAACCACCGGGATATGCATGCACAGCACCACCAGGTGGTCCTCCGGTACAACGGAAAGGTCGTTTTTCAGCCATGTTAACTGGCGCTCATGGAAATAACCGATGTAATCGCCGCTTTTGTTTTCTTTTTTGTTCCAGCCTTTGTATTTGATTGAATTTAGCACCACGAAGTGGACTTTGCCGTAATTGAAAGAATAGTAATCAGGGCCGTGAAGCCGTTTAAAGGTTTCGGCTTCGTGGATATGATCCGGCACCCGGAAATTCATATCGTGGTTTCCGATTACCTGATAAATGGGAATGCCGATCTGTCCTACAACCCGGTTCATTTTATCGAAAAGGCTGAGATCATTGTACATGATATCTCCCAGGGCCAGGTAAAAGTCAGCGTTAATGCCTATCATTCGCGTTACCACTTCGTCCCGGTAAAATGTCAATTCTTCCGGGGTGCTGGTCTGAGGGTCCGCCACCACAATCACATTAAACATCTCTTGGGTTTTTCCTTTTATCAAGGGAAAATAAATGGAAGCCGGTAGTTTTCCTGTGGGTTCGATGCCCTTGTATTTCAAACCGGGAGGCGAGCCTGCTGGTTGATGGATATAGTAAAACCGGGGCAGGTTGTTTTTATCCAGGGGGAGATCGTACCCGGCGGGTTTGCTGACAAAGATAATGGTTTCTTTTCCTACAGGCAGGCGAAAGTGTCCATTTTTGTCGGTGAGGACCACATCGTATTG
>WVZO01000407.1 GCA_011772425.1 Candidatus Aminicenantota bacterium | reverse complement strand
AAAAAGTTCTGTTAATGGGTCAGTAATCGCAAGGGCCTCGACTTTTGTCAGCAATTCCTCTAACTGGCTGTTCTTTTTTCTTAACTCGTCCTGCAGCGCCTTTGTTCTCAGGCAGGCGTAAATCCTTGCGTTTAGTTCTATGTCATCGAAAGGTTTTGGTATATAGTCATCGGCACCGGCCTCTAAACCGGTAACCTTGTCTGACACGGAATCCTTTACGGTGAGCATTATGATAGGAATCTCTTTGGTCTTTTGATTGACTTTTAACCACCGGCAGACTTCATGTCCGTTAAGATCCGGTAAAATGAGGTCAAGCAGTATGATATCCAGAGTCTGGGATTGCGCAACGCCGATTGCCGATTTACCGTCTTCAACCCAGATAACCTCATAGCCCTTTGAATCCAAAAAGTCTTTTGCGGCCTTTGCCTGGCCCTTACTGTCTTCTACTAGAAGAATTTTTGCCTTTGGCATTTTATCACACTATTCAAGACCGTTGAAAAAGTCCCCAACGGCCCTGCTTTCACTGAATCTTTCAAGGGCGATCTCCCTCTGGGGGATATGCCGCTTCTTTTAAAGGAATAATATAGTATTAAATTTGATTTTTCAATGTTAATTTGTCCGGGAGCACTACTGTCCAAAACAGTCATAAGACCAGGAGGCTGGATGCCTAAGAAACACAATGACGACACCGCTTATATATAAGCAGCGTTTATTTATCAGTATTTCGACAGTACAATTATTCCCTGATACGTCTTTCATCAAAATGAGGTTTGACATTCAAAAAAACAGTCGATTCATTGTGTTTATGAGGTGTTCAGCCTCCGTAAATACTTTATTTTGGACAGGTATGGTCATGGATAAGGATTAAATACATAACGGAATATTTTTTGTTTAGAAATCTACCGCATTTTCAATTCCATAATAACTGCATCCTCATGCGGTTTCTGATAATAGCCGATTCTTTTGCCGGTTATTTTGAATCCGAATTTTTCGTAGATGTTAATAGCTGCCGCATTTGACTCCCTCACTTCGAGTGTGATAAGTTTTGTATCCGGCTTCGACCTTTTCAATTCATCCAGTGCATCTCTGAGGAGCATGCTCCCGATACCCGTGCGTCTGAATCGGGGCGATACGGCGAGGTTCAATATATGAG
>WVZO01000034.1:209-3354 GCA_011772425.1 Candidatus Aminicenantota bacterium | reverse complement strand
TGGCTCGTTTTTCCCGGTGCCTTACGATTTTGACATGGCAGGAATGATCGATGTGCATTATGCGTATCCACACCCCAGGCTGCGGATCAAATCCTTTCGAGAACGGTCTTTTCAGGGTTATTCCGGTACCGATGATCAATTGCCGGCTGTATTTGCCTTGTTTAATCAAAAGAAAGAACAAATCTATGCGTTATACAATAATTTTCCACTTCTTAAACAAAGATATAGAAAGCGGTCGCTGCGTTATCTTGACAGCTTTTACAAAATCATTAACAACCCCCTTTTGGTAGAAAAACACATTATGCGAAACAGCGTAGATAATTAAGAAATCCCAAATCACAAATTCCAAATTACAAAAAAAATGGTGCCCTTCGGGCAAGTGTAAAACGCCTGACGGCGATAAACCCCCGGCGAGGGTGTCCTAAATAAAAAGTTTTGCAGGGGTCCAGGGGGTGGTTTTTCAAAAGAACCCCTTGGCCGCCGGAGGCATAGTATTTTCAGGATGGACATTCTTAAATTTTTCAAGTTTTTTCTGTTTTAGTTTTTATGTCCATCCTGTAGATACAAGTAGGGGTTTGTAGATCCGCACGGAGGGCAAAGATAAAGAAAGTTGGCAGTTGGCAGTTAGCAGTTGGCAAGAAAGGAGAGGAGTTTGAAGGCTTCCCCATCCGGTTGAAACAAAGTACTATTTTCAAAAAAATATCAACTTTAAGATTGGTTTCCTCCCTGGTTGGCTCAGGAAAGGAAGCCTTCGAGATGGCCCAAAGGGCCTGCTGTGGCTGCCTGCGCCGCAGGCCCCGTGCGGTAGGAGAGATCAAGCCCCCAAAGGGGGAAGTTCCAAATCACAAATCCCAGGCAAATATTCCAGGAGCTTTTTGAAGGATTTTTTCGCCTGTCACCTTTTCTCTTTCAATGTCCCTCATGGATTCGCTTAATTAAAATTGTTTGTGCTCAGCAAAGTTTGCTTGCGCGAGACCTAAATTAGGTTGCGCGAGACCTAATTTTGCTTGCGCGAGACCTAAATTAGGTTGCGCGGGACCTAAATTTGCTTGCAGGAGAAGGAAAAGCATCCTGTGTGAGAGTCAGGTTCACTCCCACGAGACGCCCATCAGTACTTACTATTAAGCAAATACTGCTCGAAGGTGCCAGGTACGTTATTCTTGTTTTGGTCATTTGGATTTCGGTCATTCGTAACCGTCCCCTGTTTTTATGTACGAAATTTTTTTATCCAAATAATGGGGAGGGTACATTGCCAAAAAGCAAATTATTTACCTGGTACTTTATTCACTACCTTGACGGCTATACGCCAATGGGGTATAATTAGGCCATGCTTTTTATAGAAACCCCCATTTTTACCAGGGAGCTCTGCAAATTCCTGCAAGATGAGGAATACAGGGCGTTGCAACTTGCTCTTCTTCTTCGCCCGACGCAAGGGAACATCATCCCCGGCAGCGGTGGCCTTCGAAAGATTAGATGGGGGACCAAAGGGAAAGGGAAACGAGGTGGCTGTCGAATTATCTATTACTGGGATAAAAGTAGAGAAACATATTACATGTTACTTGCATTTCAAAAGAGTATGCAAGAAGATTTAACACCGGGACAACAAAAAATATTAAGCAAACTTGTCCGGGAGGAGTTCAAATGAAGGAACAAGATTTTGATAATCTTATAGAGAGTATAAAGCAAGCAGGCAAAATAAGGCGTGGCGAAATGAAACCTTCAAGAATGTTTACGTTTGGCCCTGCTGATATAAAGAATATCCGCTCTAAACTAAAACTATCGCAGACGGAATTTGCCATGATGATTGGCGTTAGTGTATCTACTCTTCAAAATTGGGAACAGGGTCGGCGTCAACCTGAAGGTCCGGCTCGTGCCCTGTTGAAGATTGCTTCTGAAAAGCCAGAGGCATTATTAGAGGCTTTGAGTGCTTAGAGGTGGATAACCGTTGATTATGTAAGATAATTTACCTGGTACTTTATTCATTATTCATCTTTGTATAATGATATCCCCTGCCGGTATTTTAAAAGACCCGGGCCCCAAAATACCAAAGAAGTTATGAAAGCTGTACTTAAAAGAGCAGAGAAACTTGGAATCAACAATATACTTGTTGCCACCTGCAGCGGAAAGACGGTGTATGCAGCCCTGGAAGTCCTGGGAAAAGAGTCGGATTTCAAAATCATTGCGATTACCCATGTCACTGGTTTTCAAAAACCCAATCATCAGGAACTCAGCGAAGATACCCGCCGGGAACTGGAAGCAAAAGGGATTACGGTTTTAACCTGTCAGCACGCCTTCGGTGGAATCGGACGGGCCGTCCGCAATAAACTCTCTACCTTTCAAATCGATGAGATCATTGCTTTTGCCCTGAGAACCTTCGGCGAGGGAACAAAAGTGGCAATCGAACTGGCCTTGATGGCCGCTGACGCCGGACTGGTCCGCACCGATGAAGATGTGATTTCTATTGGTGGAACCGGGAAAGGAGCCGATACCGCGCTGGTACTTCAACCCGCCAACAGCTTCCGTTTCTTCGATCTAAAGGTTAAAGAGATTATATGCAAACCAGCCCTGATCTGAAAAAGGAGCCTTGAAAATAATGAAAAGCACAATTCGATTCTTTTTGACTTTGGCAGCAGTACTGGCCCTATTAAGTTATTCAAATTCCAGTCTATTCCCTGAAGCTCCCTCTACCCTATTCGACTCAGATGAAATTCTGGAACTAACCCTGACAACAGACATCAAGACCGTACAAAAAGATATCAAGGAAGTACGTTCCTGCCATCCGGCACAACTCTCCTACATCGACCATCAAAACCGGAAAGTCTCCCTCAATGTCAAGGTAAAAACCAGGGGGCATTTTCGGCGAAATCCAAAAATCTGCGATTCACCTCCCCTGCAAATAAAGTTCAATCCAGCAGAAACCAGGAATACAATCTTTCGTGACCAAACCAGTTTGAAAATGGTCACCCATTGTAAAAAAAGAATAAAAGCGTTTGACGACTATGTGATCCAGGAGTATCTTATTTACAAATTATACAATATCCTGACGGAGAGAAGTTTCCGTGCCCGATTAGCCCGCGTGACCTATGTAGATTCCAAAGAAAAAATTAAACCCTATACGCAATACGGTTTTTTCATTGAAAATACA
>WVZO01000034.1:0-178 GCA_011772425.1 Candidatus Aminicenantota bacterium | reverse complement strand
CTTGCCAAAATAAAAAAGAAAGACCAGGCTTTCCAGGCTGTATTTCAATTTATGATCAGCAATCCTGACTGGTCAATTCCTAAGGAACAAAATATTAAATTAGTAAAGCTTAAAGATGGCTCGTTTTTCCCGGTGCCTTACGATTTTGACATGGCAGGAATGATCGATGTGCATTATG
>WVZO01000210.1 GCA_011772425.1 Candidatus Aminicenantota bacterium | reverse complement strand
ACTGTCACATTACGTTCAGGGGATTTTACCATCCGTCTGTGGGATATCCGCACCCAAAAAGAGACGGCCTTCTTGGCGGGACATTCAGAAGCTGTGTCATCCGTTGCCTTCAGTCCCGACGGCAAGACCCTGGCATCCGGCTCAAAAGATAATACCATCCGTCTGTGGGATATCCGCACCCAAAAAGAAAAGGCCACATTGACGGGACATTCTGATTTTGTGACATCCGCGGCCTTCAGTCCCGACGGCAAGACCCTGGCATCCGGCTCATTAGATAATACCATCCGTCTGTGGGATATCCGTACCCAAAAAGAGACGGCCACATTGAAGGGACATTCATCTACAGTTTACGCCGTGGCCTTCAGTCCCGACGGCAAGACCCTGGCATCAGGCTCTGAGGATAATACCATCGGTCTGTGGAATATACAGTCCCAAAGAGCGACGGCCTTCTTGGAGGGACATGATGATGGTGTGTCATCCGTTGCCTTCAGTCCCGACGGCAAGACCCTGGCATCAGGCTCAGGGGATGAAACCATCTGTCTGTGGGATATCCGCACCCAAGAAGAGACGGCCTTCTTGGAGGGACATTCAGCTGGTGTGTCATCCGTTGCCTTCAATCCCGACGGCAGGACCCTGGCATCCAGCTCTCAGGATAATACCATCCGTGTGTGGGATATCCGTACCCAAAAAGAGACTTTCATATTGAAGGGACATTCTGATTATATTAACTCCGTAGCCTTCAGTCCCGACGGCAAGACCCTGGTATCCGGCTCATGGGATAAGACCATCTGTCTGTGGGATATCCAGACCCAAAAAAAGACGGCCCAATTGACGGCACATTCACTACCTGTGACATCCGTGGTCTTCAGTCCCGACGGCAAGACCCTGGCATCCGGCTCATGGGATAATACCATCCGTCTGTGGGATATCCGCACCCGAAAAGTCACGGACACCTTGGAGGGACATCCTATTTTTGTGTCATCCGTGGCCTTCAGTCCCGACGGCAAGACCCTGGCATCCGGCTCATGGGATAATACCATCCGTCTGTGGGATATCCACACCCAAAAAGAGACGGCCACATTGAGGGTACATTCATCTACAGTTTACGCCGTGGCCTTCAGTCCCGACGGCAAGACCCTGGCATCCGGCTCCGGGGATAATACCATCCGTCTGTGGGATATCCGCACCCAAAAAGAGACGGCCACACTGAAGGGACATTCTGATTCTGTTTACTCCGTGGCCTTCAGTCCCGACGGCAAGACCCTGGCATCCGGCTCAATAGATATGGATAAGACCATCCGTCTGTGGGATATGCGGACTCAAAAAGAGATGGCCACCTTGACGGGACATTCTGATGATGTTCGCTCCGTGGCCTTCAGTCCCGACGGCAAGACCCTGGCATCCGGCTCTATGGATAATACCATCCGTCTGTGGGATTTGACCATTTATGTTGATTTTCTAAATCCAGGCAAATCTACACCGCTGTTCTTTACCTTTACAGAAGGAGTCGAATTCTTCTGGGGTGTTGAACTTGACGGTCTGGAATATAAAGCAGTCCAACGTCCCCGTTCCCTGAAAGACCGCGACGGGTACAACTTTTTCTACGACAAAAAATTCCGCCCCCTGTTGGATGCACCCGCTCCAGGGCAATCCAAGTTTGATCAAATCCTGGAGTGGGCGAAAAAACAACAAAAGGAAAAACATTAAATCCGAAATTCTTTGCCTGTTGTGAAAATAAGCCGCAAAGTAACACAAAGAAAAAAAAATTCTAGTTTTAGCCACGAAGTGACACGAAGGGACACGAAGAAAATGAAGATTGTTTAACTAATCGTAAAATCATGCCGTTTTCAGGCAGAATATTTTTTTACCACAGAGACACAGAGATCACAGAGAAGAGAGAGGAAAATGGGGTCAGGTACTTTATTTGGCAGGTTATATGTCTAGAATCAAAGATAAGTTCTCAATTCTTTCAAAATGTGCTTTATTCAATGTTGATAGTCGATAAGAATAGAGGTGTCCAGGCAAATTATTTTTCCAGCCATCGATTGAAATCTTTTCTCAATTTTTTAAAGCTATCGAATTGTTCATCCGACATTAAAGGTCCCTGTAAAAGAAATTGTTGAAGCTCATTCAAGTCTTCGCTTCCTGATTGATACTTAGTGCTGCCATCGGTATTTTCTTCACTTTCCGCCTTTAAATCTTTTTCAATTTCCTGGGTTAATTTTTTCTTATACTTATAGGGTAATTGCCTGGCAAGCTTTAAGACCTGATCATATTCAATATTTATTGTAAGTTCCATAACGGTAATTATTTAGCATATTTTTATAAATTATTCAACTGTTTAATAAAATTATTTTCAATCCCCATAAGCGGCTTAATATAATGACTGATCATGTCGTTTGTAACCAGGTCAACCTTTACCTTTAGAATATCTTGAAGGGGTTAGGGGACAGGCCGGTTTGCCTTTTTTTGTGCCCCTCGCCGAAGGCGTTTAAAATCTGTCCGAAGGACACTCCTTTGTTTGGGATTTGGAATTTGGGATTTGGAATTTAAAAAAATATGTAAAACGTAACCAGGATTATACACCATCTGAAATTTCTCAAATCCAGTCAAAAAACTTTTGAAACAGGGTATTATGACATTTCCACTAATTCCTTGTTCTCTACTTTGAACTTCTGGTAACTGAGCATGATTTGATAATACAACATGGGAATCCGTACCATTTGCTCCAATAACTCTTTTACTTCCGGTTTTAGCTCCAGGGCGGCTGCTTTCTCTTGCCATTCCTTGTCTTGCCGTGTTTTTTCTTCCAGTACCTGCTCATACGCCTCACGCTGCGCCGCTAACTCACGCTTCAATTCTTCCAACTCCTGCTCCAACTGGGTCTCCCTCTTCTTCTTTTCCTGGCGAGTCCGCGGCCCCTCGTCGAAAAACAACCAATCCATGGTTAAGTCGAATCTCTCCCGGAGGCGCTGCAGCGTAACGATACCGGGGGTGTTCACCCCTTTCTCGTTCTTGCCATAACCGCTGGGGGTAACCCCTAACCGGGAAGCCATCTCTGTCTTAGACCACCCTTCCTGTTCACGCAATTTCTTCAACTTTAAACCGATTTCTCGCGACATATTTCTTTTAAACGATTCCATTTTGCAGCTCCTTAACCAGGAGCCTATTCAAAGATTAAGGTTAAGGTTTTTCAAGTTCTTCCTCAACCTCAACCTGAGTTCTCAGACAGGTTCCTGGTGCGTTATCATTACTATACGAAAATCCTTTCCAAAAAGTTTACTTTCTGTCAATAAAAATACAAAAAAAATTCCAGTCAGGAACAAAATAAGCATTTCCCCGGCCCTGAAATTTCCACTGCATCCATAATATTTTCCAATACAGCAAAAACTTTTTCCAGTGCAGCAATAAAACTTTCCAGTGTAGCAAGGGAATTTTCCAGTGCAGCAAAAGTATCTTCCAATGCATCCATTAATATTTCTAATGTATCCATGATATTTTCCAATGTATCAATAATTTTTTCCGATGCAGCAACATTATCTTCCAATGCATCCATTACTTTTTCCAATGCAGCCATAATTTTTTCCAATGCAGCCAGAAATTTTGCCGGTGCAGACATAAAGTTTTCCGGTGCAGCAATGAAAAGGGAAAGTCAAGAAATAAGTTGATTGGAATAATGGAATGCTGGAATAATGGAATGATGGGATGGCGCCCTTCGGGCAAATAAACGCCTGCGGCGGAGACCTAAAGGACCACTGGACAAGGCTGCGTCATTCTCTTAAAAGCACGAAATCGCGCAGAGTCCAATTTCGAAATCCGAAACAAATCCAAAATTCAAATGTTCAAAATTCAAAACAAAAGCATCATTATGCGGCCCTTTCTAGTTTTTTTGTTTTGGTCATTTAAATTTCGGTCATAAGAATTTGTTTCGAATTTCGTGCTTCGAATTTCGGATTTTCAAGGGTACGTCAGGTTTTTTGGGACTTTGACGCACCCCTGGACCCTGGAGGACTGGAGTTGACAATACCGGTACATTGCTGATATAAATTATCTTTAAATCTATCCAAAAACAGGAGGAAACCATGGAGAAAAGCGACAGGTATGAACGAGGTTGGAACAAATTCCTGGAAACCCAGGGTGAAGCAGGAGTACAGGCTATGGAACGTTTGCAAGACATTGCGCCGGACCTGGCAAAATACATCATAGAATTCCCTTACGGCGATGTCTACTGTCGGCCCGGATTGGATTTGAAATCAAAAGAAATAGCAGCGGTTGCCGCTTTAACGGCTTTGGCAAACGCAGCTCCCCAGCTAAAAGCCCATATTCACGCGGCACTCAATGTGGGATGCACACGGCAAGATGTGATTGAAGTCATCATCCAGATGACGGCATTTGCAGGTTTCCCCGCAGCATTAAATGGAATGTTTGCAGCAAAAGAAGTATTTGAAAAACGGGACACAGAAAAATCAGTGCAGTAATATTCGTATTCGAGATCAAGTATTGCGCTGCAACATTCGTGAGAAAAAAAGGGAAAAATATTCTTTATTTATTGACAACCAATTGAAAACACATATAATATATATTATAAGTAAAAAGGAGGTGCCCTGTGGGACAGATTACTATTTACCTGGATTCTGAAATTGAAACAAAAATGCGGGCCTTTGTGAAATCTACACATCTTTCGCAAAGTAAATGGATAGCAAGCTTAATAGAAGAAAAGATACGGAATGAGTGGCCTGAATCAGTCATTAAATTAGCCGGCGCCTGGAAAGATATTCCTACAGCCGAAGAAATAAGGCGAACCGAAGGTCCGGATATTAAGCGTGAGGAAATCTAATGTATGCAGTTAATAAATCTCGAAACGGGATTTACCTACTTCGTTGCCATCAATGTAAACCGTTACACTGTAGCTCCCCGCCGGCCATTTTCCCGCGTCTGTCCATCCCATACCCCGTGAATAAATTCCATCTCTGGCTTCTTGTAACGGGCTGATAATTCCTTTCAATTGATGTTTAAAGGCACCTTCACTGTGATTGTATTCTACAACCACCGGGTTACTGCTGGCAGCAATTCCATACAGCTTGTTTTTATATTTAATCTCTGTAAAAATATAGCGGGTGGTTTGCTTTGAAAATCGTTTGCTGTATTGCCTCCGGTCCAACGGCTGTGCCCTGGAACCGGATTCGAAAAACTTGATAGTCTGAAGTTCGATTTTTATTTTGGTCTCTTTGAGGATCTTTTCTTTCAATTTTCGCACCCTGGCTTTTGCCTCTGAAGCATGAGCTCCATAAGGATACTCCTTTAAATAGGCCTCGTAAGCGGCAATGGTGCCGGTGCTGGCAGCGGTTTCAAAGGCCACGTCATCTTTTATTTTAATTTCCAACCGGGTGGCATTCTTCAATTCATTCAACCGTTTTTGGGCTTCATTGGCATGACGACCAGAGGGGTATTTTTCCAGGTATTTTTCATAGGCGTAAATGGTATTGCGGGATTTGGCTCGCTGAAACGCATTGTCGTCTCTCCTTTTGCGCATTCTTTCCTGTTGGGCTTTGCGCCGCGCTTCCTCTTCCTTCTCGCGGATGTCACGCGCCAATGTTTCCAATTCCCCGGTGCTCATGAGCTTTCGGGCCATTGCCAGGTTTTGTTTGGCCCTGGCGTAATTACCCTTTTTATAATAACTTTTTGCAGCCGCAAAATAGCGGTTAAATTCCTTTCTTTTTTCTTCTTCCAGGTAATCGTTGATTTGCTTTTGCAGCACCTTGACATCATCGGTTTCTTTAATGGCTTTGGCCTGGTTTAACTTTTCCCGGGCTTTTTCTATTTGACCGTCCTTAAAGTATTCTTCTGCCATGTTGAAGAATTTTTCGTATTCCTTGTTGTTCCGGGCTTCGGCTTCAGCAATGGTTTCCTGTTTGTCACTGGTTTCACTGCTCCTGTCACTTGTAACAGCTTTATCACTCTCTTTGCTTTTGTCTTTACTTTCAGTTTCAGTAATGATTTCACGCTCCTGTACAGGAGTAATTCCCTTTTGCTGATGTTGAAGGGCTGCCTGTTTTTTCTCAAGAGAGGGAAGGTGATATAAAAAATAGTAACCGGCTGCACCGCCTGCCCCCACCAGGATAATCAGCAGCATCCACACCAGGGGCCTTCTTTTTTTTACCCGGAACATTTTGCTTGTAGGCTCTTCGTCAGCGATGCTTACGATTTTATGCGTACTTTGCTGCTCATCCGCTGCCCCTGAGAATACCCATTCCTCCGGTTTGGTGATTTCGATGGTGTCCAACCGGCTTTCCGGGAAATACTCTCTTAGCAAATTTAGAAGTTCTTCTCCACTGCGGACCCGTTGGGATTTTTCCTTTGCCACCATTTTATTCAGCAGCGGCTGGTATTTTACCAACTGGCCGCTCAATTGCGGGACGGGTGACTGGATATGTTTGACCAGGATTCCTGCGGCGCTGTCAGCTTTATAAGGAATACAGCCGGTGAGCATTTCATATAACACAATACCAAGACTGTAGAGATCGCTTTGAGCATCGATTTTTTCTCCCTTGCATTGTTCCGGGCTCATGTAATGGGGAGTGCCAATGATCATACCGGTTGCCGTCAAATGGGTATCGGCATGCACAGGCCGGGCAATACCAAAATCCACCAATACCGGTGTGTTATCCTTGCGAAAGAGAATATTGTCCGGTTTGATATCCCGGTGAATAAAACCCTCCTGGTGAGCGTAACGTAAGGCGTTGGCTACCTGCTTGAGAATTCGAAACGCTTCCCCTGGCTCAATCTTTCCAGTTGGACTGAGTTTTATCCTGTCTACTAAACTCTCTTGCAAGTATTCCATGATAATACAGCATGTATCCCCGATTTGTTCGACATTGTGAATGGTAACAATATTGGGATGTTCCAAGCGGGAAGCAGTGCGGGCTTCATTGAGAAACCGCTGCAGCAGCATCGGCTTCTGCATCATTTCAGGATTCAGTATTTTGATGGCAACTTTCCGGTCAAGGGTTTCCTGGACCCCCAGGTAAACATCGGCCATACCACCGCGGCCCAATTTTTTTTCTATCCGGTAACCGGGTATCTCAGGGAATTCTTTATCATTGCTCATGTTTTCAGTCTTACTTTTCACTTTTTTCTTTTTAATATTTAGTTTTTACTTTTTATTGTTCACTTCAGCGAACGGACCGGACGTACATAAACCACATCACTGAAATTGACTTTATTTGCATCACCGCCGAAAAAATCAATTGCCCAGCCTTTATTTTTCTCAAAGGTATCACCCGTCCATATAAATCGCTGCTCCTGGGAAAATACCGCATCAATATAGAGTCCTGACCTGTTTACCGTATTTTCCAACAGGGAGACGGCTTCATCCAGTGTGGGCAGCCGCCAATCGGAATACCCGGCATACTGGTCCTTGTTTAAATCAGCTACCCACAGTTTAGCCTTGATAATACCCATATAACTGGGAGAACCGGACTGATGCCACATAAGACCCGTGGCATAGTCATATACAACCGGGTCATTTTTAATGGTTTTTAACTGGTAGTGGTTTTTAAAATCACCGCTTTCGTGGTAGTATTTTTCATAAAAACCATACTTTTTCAGCATGGCTCTCACTTCGGCCACGGCAAGGTCTTTGTATTGGGAGCGGAGTTTTATACTGGAAGCCAGGAGCCGCTGCATTTCGGCTTCTCGTTTTTTTTCTTCTTCTTTCAACGCCGCTATCTTTTCCTCTACTTCCTTGACGTGGAGACCGGAAGGAAACTGCTTAAGATAGTCTTCCAGGGCAGCCGCAGCGCCGTCGGCCAGTGCTTTTTTAAAGGCATTGTGATCTTTTTTCTGCGATATTTTAAGGGCAATTTTATCCGCCAATTCTTTGGTTTCCGGGGTCTTTTTAAATTGTTCAGCCTCTTTTAATTTTTCCCGTGCTTTTTGAAAGTTTCCACTGTCAAAAAAACGCTGTGCCAATTGAAATTTGTATTGATACTGCCGGTCCTTCTCTTCCAGTGCCTGCTGCTTTGCAACCGGGGTTCCCCCGGCAGAATCAGGGGATGGACTCAATATCACCAACAGTACCACGATGATCACTACCACTGCAATCACAGGCAGCGCAATCCTGGGATTAAGCAATGTTCTCAAAAGTTCCTCCTTGTCTATATTCATTCTCATTTTCCCTTCTCCTTTTATTGGTTTATATTTACGTTTGATTTGGTTTTGTTCTTCCCTGTAGGGGCTGCGTTGTTCCCGGGGTATTTCCAGTTCGCTGATGGCTTCCCGTCCGTTTTCCGGCAGGTTATAGATCAATTCATCCAGTGTCTGCAGCAACTGGCTGGCACTGGCAAGGCGTTCTTCTTTATTTTTAGCCATCATTCGCTCCAGGAGTTCCTGGTAGGAGCTTAGAGATTCGGGCAATTGGGGTACAGGCTTCATGATGTGTTGGTTCTCGATGGCGATGGGCTCTTCCGCATCGTAGGGAACGCGGCCGGTTAGCATTTCATAGAACACCACACCCAGGCTGTAAATATCACTGCTGCTGTCCGGGTGTTTTTTGAGTGCCTGCTCCGGGCTTATATAATAAGGGGAGTTAAAGACAATGCCTTTCCTCTTCAACGTTTCCGGTGAATCTATCACGTTTGAAATAAAGAAACCGGTAACGACTGCCGTCCCATCCTCCCGGAAACGGATGTTTCCCGGTGTAATATCCTGGTGAATGAATCCTTGCCGGTGGGCGTACTCCAAAGCCTGAGCCACCTCTTTCAAAAGGTGCAAGAATGTATAACCTTCCGGTATTTTGGCGCTCTCCAGGAGCTTGTACTCTCCAATGCCAAATTTGTGGTTGATTCTATCCCGAAGACTCTCCGGTAAATACTCCATCACAATATAATGGGTACCATTGGCTTCTCCTGCTTCAAGAATAGTGGCAATATTGGGATGAGAAAATTGACCTGTTTTTTTGGCCTCTTTAAAAAATCGTTCGGCAAGGGCTTTGTCCTGGAAAAGGTCAGGTTCAAGAACTTTTATAACTACCCTTTGTTCCAGGTGTTCTTGCACTCCCAGGTAAACGTCTGCAACCTGGCTCTCCCCAATTTTCTTTTCTACCCTGTAACCGGGTATTACTGGAAAAATATTCATGGCCAATCTCCTTATTTACAGGCAGAACCATTGCCGGGTAATGCGTTTGCTTCTATCCGGGAAATGCTTGTGGTAAAACTCATTGGTAGCTGGAGAATAGGTGTAATCGTTTTCCCATTCCTTTACCCGGGCAATAATTTGTTTAATGGCATCTATAATATAATAGAGCTCATCATTGGTCATGGTGGGATGAAGGGAGAGACGGACCCACCCGGGTTTGGTGGAGAAATCACCGAGATCGATGAGGTCGGTAATTTCATGTGATTGTTCGTAGCTGACATGCAGCAAATAGTGTCCATAGGTGCCGGCACAAGCACACCCACCTCTTGCCTGGATGCCGAAGCGGTCGCTCANNTCAGGTTGTAATGGATGTCGTTTACATAAAAGGAAATACATCCCAGCCGGTCTTCGACATTATCTGCCAGTATATTGATTTGTGGTATTTTTTTTAACTCCTGGAATGCCAGTTTTACCAATTCTTTTTCACGTTTGCGGATATTTGGAACTCCCATTTTTTCTTTCAGTTCAACGGCAAGAGCGGCGCGGATGGACTGCAGAATTCCAGGTGTTCCCCCATCTTCACGGACTTCTATGTCATCGATATAGCTGCACTCGCCCCAGGGATTGGTCCAATTGACCGTGCCTCCTCCCGGGTGGTCGGGTACTTTTCGATTATAAAGGGCTGAATCGAATATCAACACACCTGTGGAACCAGGACCTCCCAGGAACTTGTGGGGGGAGAAAAATACAGCGTCCAATTTTTCCCCGGGATCATCAGGATGCATATTTATGGAAACGTAAGGCGCTGAGGCGGCAAAATCCACAAAACAAACACCGCCGAATTCATGCATGATCTTTGCCATCTGGTGATTCGGGGTTTCAATTCCGGTTACATTGGAACAGGCGGTAAAGGAACCGATCTTAAAAGGCCTGTCTTTATACTTTTTTAATTGGTCTCTTAATTGGTCCAGGTCAATCAGCAGTTCTTGATTCGGCTGCAATTGAACCACATCACAAATGGTTTCATACCAGGAGGTTTGATTGGAATGATGCTCCATGTGAGTAATAAATACCACCGGTTTCTCAAGTTCCTCAACACATTTGCTTCCCATTAAACCAGCGGAAACTTTCAGCCCCAGTATGCGCTGGAATTTATTCACCACACGGGTCATCCCGGAACCTTGCGTGATAATGACATCATTGGGTCCTGCCTTGACATGCTTCTTGATCAGTTCATGGGCATGGTGGTAGGCATGAGTCATTCGCGTACCGGTCTCGCTGGTTTCGGTGTGGGTATTGGCCATAAAGGGGCCAAATTGGTTTCTAATCTTATCTTCAATGGGCCCGTATAAACGCCCACTGCCAATCCAATCGGCATAAACAAGGCGCTGCTCCCCATAAGGGGTTTCATAAACGGCATCGACGCCTATTGTATTTTTACGAAATGACTCAAAATACATTTCTAACGGTTCCATGACTGTTGTATTATATCACTAATTGAGGTAAAAAAAAATAGTAACCAAACCTCAGCCCAGCAATTCTTTTGGTCTTGACCGGCAAAGGAATTCATGGTAAATTGTACATTCATCCCCTGATTTTAAATCCTCATTGCCCTAGAGGTATAAATAAAAAAGGAGGCTTTTGCCGGATGACCTTCACATTGATTGCGGCAGGAATTGTTGCACCTGCACTATTTTGGATCGGTTACTTCTACTATAAAGACCGCTTTCAACCGGAACCCCTTCTATATATCGGTCTCACTTATATCTTTGGTTTTGCCGCGGCTTATTTGTGTTATAAGAGTTACGGCCTGCTGCCGCTGCTGGGGCTGCCGGCGGATGCCAGCCTGATTATGGAAACCAACCGCCTGGTGTTCCTGGGCTACAGTATTGGGGCAGTGGGGGTGCTGGAGGAATTTTTTAAATTTCTGCCTTTCCTGGTGGTGTTGAGGTTTAAAGCGTTTGATGAAAAAATTGACGGCATTATCTATGCTTCTGTGATTGCTCTTGGATTTGCCAGTTTTGAAAATTTATATTACCTGGTTTATCTGGATGGATTTGAACTCATCGGACGCGCCATTGCGTCGCCTCTGACCCATACGATTTTCTCTTCCATCTGGGGGTATACCGTGGGAGTGGCCTATCTCTCGAAGCAATCGCCTGGGAAGGCTGCTTTAAAAGGGCTTATTATCGCTTCACTGCTTCACGGCATATTTGACTTTTTGACCACATCCCCTACCCTGAGACTCTTATCAGCTTTTTTTATCCTGGCTATCTGGATATGGCGAATCCGGGTAATCGAGGGCCTGCATAAAAAAGAATACAAGAAAAGCGAATTGGAATGATGGAATGTTGGAATATTGGAATAAAACAAAATTTTGGGATTAAGGAACTTATTCCCCATTCATTTCGTTTGTTTTATTTGATACTGGAAAAAGGAGGTTAAATTATGACAAAAAAAAAGGGAAACAGTACTGGTCGGAAAGAAGAATTTAAACTGGCTGGCAGCGAGTTGATCCAGAAGATAAAAGACCTGATTCACGAGGGCAATATTCGACGGCTCATCCTTAAAACCGAGGATGGTAAAACCATTATTGAAGTCCCGCTCACCCTGGGACTGGTGGGAGTGGTATTGGTTCCCCCGGTTTGGGCTGCTCTTGGAGCGATTGCCGCACTGATGGCAAAATTGACCCTGGTAGTGGAAAAAGAAGAAGAGGAAGAAGAAAAAAATAAAAAGAAGAAAAAGGAAAAGAATAAAATTACAAATTACAAACAAATCTTCCTACTTCCTACTTCTTACTTCTTACTTCTTACTTCTTACTTCTTACTTCTTACTGATTGACTTTGATCTTTGAAAAATACGTATACAAAATAGGTACGATAAACAGGGTCAGGAACATGGCAGCGGTTAGTCCACCGATGATGGCAATCGCCATGGGTGACCGCATTTCCGCCCCTTCAGAGGTGGCAAGGGCCATGGGCAGCATACCGCAAATCGTAGATAGCGCGGTGATCAGGATGGGCCTTAACCGCACCACAGCCCCATCGATAACCGCTTCTAGTTTCTCTTTCATCGATACTTCTTGCTGATTTTGCTGTTTGTGTCTTATTAGTTGATTGATATAATCTACCATGACAATGCCGTTGTTGACGGCAATGCCTCCCAGCATAATGAAACCCATGAAAACGGGTAAGCTGATGTTTTTGCCGGTCAGCGCCAGGAATATTGCCACACCGATAAAAGCCATGGGGATGGCAAACATAATAATAAAGGGAAATTTCAAGTTTTCAAACTGGGAAGCCATCACCGCATAAACCAATACAATGGAGAGGAGAAGCGCAAAAAACATGGTGGTAAAGGCTTCCTGCATATCTTTGTAAGCACCTCCCATCTGGGAAAAATACCCTGCCGGAAGCTCATCTGTAATGCCCCGGGTTTTCTCAAAGATTTCCCGGACAAGTCCCCCCAGGTCTCGATCGATATAATTCGCGGTGACACTGACTTTCCGGATTTGATTCTCCCGGTAAATTTTAACAGCGCCAAAGGATTTTTTAAAATCAACGATCTGGGAGAGATAAACCTTGGTGCCTGAGGGTGTGACAATAGGTAATTTCTTCAACGCCTCCACCGTGTCCCGGTCTTTTTCTTTTAACCGCACCCGGATATCCCGTTCTTCTCCTTCCATCATCATGCGTGACACCACGGTGCCAATGGTAAAGGTTTGCACCTGGCTGGAGATTTCATAGGGGGTTAAGCCCAGCCTGGCGGCTTCTTCTTTTTTAATTTTCATGCGAATTTCCGGTTTGCTTTCACTCAATGAAATCTGTACATCCCGGATACCCTGGATGTTTAAGATGGTGTCTCTGACTCGTTGGGCAAGGTGTTTTAATGTTTTAAGGTTTCTGCCGTAGAGGTTGAATTCTATGGGGCTGGTGGTGCTCATACCCATGGACGTGGCAGCCACATCGACGAATTGGATTTTGCCGGTTTGTAATTCCGGGAAATACTGCCGCCATTGTTCAAGGATTTCTTTGTCGGAAAGAACCCGTTTACTGCTGGTGGTAAGATACGACCATAATGTGGCTTCATAGGAACCTTCGGGATTAAAACCGGAAGCAGAATCCTGGGCATTCTGTTCACTGACACCTACCGAAACCATGGTGCTGAGCACATGCGGGTCTTTAAGGGACTGGTTTTCCACGTATTTGATCACCCGGTTGGTCTCTGATAGGTTGGTACCTACCGGCATTTGCAGCTTTAAAAACAATATCGACCGGTCGGTTTCCGGCAAGAACTCAGCACCCAGCAGCGCCGCGAGTATCACAGCACCAATAAAGAGACCAATCGCACCCAACAGCACATATTTACGTTTCTTGAGGGCGCCGGTGAGTCGTTTTTTGTAAAACTCTCTCAGTTTGATAAATTTAGAATACCCCAGGTCCATCAACTGTTTTTTCTGTCCTTCAGGGCCGTGTGTTCTTTTGAAGGTTTTAAAGAACCAGGAAGCCAGCATGGGGATAATGGTGAGCGCCACAAACAGGGAGGACAGTAAAGAAAACGCAACCGCTACCGCCAAACCTTTGGAAAAGACCCCGGCTATACCCGTGGCAAACATCATGGGAAAGAAAACCGCGATGGTGGTCAGGGTGGATGCCGAAATAGCGGTTCCCACTTCGGATGTTCCTTTATATGCGGCTTCATAGGGTTTTTTTCCTTCCTCCAGGTGACGGAAAATGTTTTCGATTACCACGATGGCATTATCCACCATCATGCCCACACCCAACGCCAGTCCGCCCATGGTAATAAGATTTAACGTGTATCCCCCCAGCTTCAGGGCAATAAACGTGGTAATCACAGACAGGGGGATGGCAATCCCAATGGCAAGGGTGGGTCTCAGGTTCCGCAGGAAAAACAGGATCAGCAGCATAGCCAGGACACCGCCTACTAAGATGTTATTGGCACTCCTGCCGGCCATGATTTCGATGATACGGGAAAAGTCCAGGGCAATACTGAATTCCAGGTCTTTTTCTAATGTGGGCTTGATATCTTCAAGGGTTTTTTTAACCTGTCGGGCCACCAATACGGTATTGGCACCGTAACTTTTAGTAATCACCATCATCAATCCTTTGGTTCCATTAATCCGTACCAGGCTGCGGATATCTTTGTTTGCTTCACGGATATCGGCAATGTCCCTTAAAAATATCGGTTCTCCCCGCTTCCCGATCCCTACTACCACATCGTCGATCTCATCCACTTTTTCAAATTCACCGATGGTACGCAGCAGGTATTCGTTGTAGTTTTCATCCAGGTAACCAGAGGGAAGGTTGATATTGGAGGCCTGGATGGCCCGCTCAACCTGGGTGATGGATAACCCCCGGGCTTCCAGTCTGCCTTTGTCCACGTTGATCAATACTTCTGCTTCTTCCGGTGAAAACAAAATGGCAGAGGCCACGCCGTCCAGCCGTTCCAGGCGTGCGGATACTTCTTTATCCATGTGGTCTTTAAAGCTTTTCAGGTCCCGTTTCTTACTACCGGTGATACCGTATATCATAATAGGCATATCTTCAAAATTGAACTTGACTACCAGGGGTTTTTTGGCCCCTTCGGGCAGGAAATTTTCAAAAAGCCCGATTTTCTCGCGGATGTCCTGGGCCGCAAAATCAAGATTGGTGCCGGACTCGAACTCCACCATGATTATGGACATGCCTTCCTGGGAAATGGATTTGATCTGCTTTACCCTGGATACCGTGGACACCCACTGTTCCAGCGGCCGGGTGACATTTTGCTCGATGTCTTCGGAAGATACACCGGAATAAGTGGTGACTACCGAAATAAAGGGGGCATCCATCTCCGGGAACATATCCAATCCCAACTGGGAAAAGGAAATGAATCCGAATATCACGATTACCGCCACCACCATGGAGACCGTGACCCGCCGACGTAACGAAAATTCCACGATTTTCACTATTGTACTCCTCTATATTTCATAATTCATAATTCATAATTTAATACTCGATCAGGGCTCCCTCTTTTAAATCGTAGTTGCCCTGCACCACCACCAACTGCCCTAGGGAAAGCCCATCCGTAATTTCCACCACCCGTTGGTCCTGTTCACCCACTTTAATGTTTTTGTATTTGGCTTTGCCCTCTTGGTACAGCACCACATAGTGAATATCGCCTCCCCTAATCACTGCAGATAAGGGGACAATTAAGCAGTTTTCTTTCCTGGAAATCTCAATGCTGACTTCGGCAAAGATGCCGCTTTTGATTTTCAACTGGGGATTTTCTATTTTGACTTCTACTTTGAACGTTTTGGAAACCGGGTCTGCGGCCAGGTTTTTGGAATAGACCTCGCCCTTAAAGGTTTCCTCCGGCAGCGTGGTCACTTGAACCGTACAGGGCTGGCCCACGGTGATTTTTTCGATCTCTTCCGACGGTACATCCAGGACAACCTTAACGGTGTTTAAATGCATCAAGGTTAAGACCGACGTGCCCATTCCCATCATGGGGTTGATTACATCGCCTTCTTCCGAGTTTTTGGAAGTAATGATCCCATCAAAGGGGGCGTTCATGTAAGCGTTGTCCAGGTGATGGCGGACCAGGTCCTTCGTGGCCCGGGCATTTTTTTCCCGGGTAACCGCCGTTTCCAGGCTGAGCTCTGCTTTTTCTAACTGCATTTTGGAAATGGCATTTTTCTGAAAGAGTTTCTTCAGTCGATTAACATTGAGCAGAGCGTCTTTATGTGCGGCTTCTGCCACTTCCAGCGCTGCTTCTGCCTGTTTAAGCTGCAGTTTTAAGGTGGTGGTGTCCAGCTCTGCCAGGAGGTCGCCTTTTTTCACCCGGTCCCCCTGTTTTTTGTAGATTATCTTAATGCGCCCGGAGGTTTCCGGCCCGATATTGGCGCGCTTCCAGGGGAATACCGTACCTTTATATTCCAATGTATGGATCACCGCCCCCCGTTGAACCGGCTGAACTTTTACCTTAACCGGGTTTTTCCGAAGCGGTTGGGTTTGGTTCCCGGCTTTTTCCCGGGAACACCCGAAGGGTATTATTACTACGATTAAAAAGGACACAAGTAGAGAAAAACATAATACAATACGTATAATTTTTTTCACGTTTGTTTTCATTTTCATAGGTCACCCCCATCAATGGTCATACCTGAGATTTTTTCCAGTTGGGCAGCGGCAATGTTATAATTGTACACTGCCTGGAGGAATTGGACTTTTGCCCGGGTTAGTTCGGTTATGGAAGAGTTCAACTCCAGGATGGAGATCAGGCCTTCATCGTAGTTCAACCGGGCGATGCGGACGCCTTCTTTAGCGGTTTCGATATTTTTAAGGCCGGCCTGGATGTTTTCGTATTCCTGGGGAATGGTCATACATAGGTCTTTGATTTGCAGTTTCAATGCATCGTTCAACTGCTGGAAATTAAGACCCAGGATTTTTTTCATGACTTTGATTTCACCCACTTCCGCACTTCGTTTCAAACCGGTAAATATGGGAAATTGGAACGCCAGGTTAATGGTGTAATAATTCTCCCAGTTTCTTTCTATGAACTTGAAGGCATCCGCCCTGTAGGAGTAGGCAGCCACCAGGCTGATATCGGGCAGGAATTGGCCGTAGGCGATTTTTAATAAATTATTTGCTTTTTTCAATTGCATCTTCATTTGCACAATTTCCGATGCGTTGGTTAACGCCTGTTGGATGAATTCCACTTCCTTGAGTTGGTACGGTGTATAGGTTAATTCTCCTTTTATTTTGATGTCGGTAGGTTCGGGGATCCCGGTCATGTATTTAAGGTTGAAGAGGGAGAGGTTGAGATGTTTTTTAATCCTTAATAAATCGGGTTTTATGGCTGCGGCTGCCAATTCTGCCCGCAGGAGGTCGTATTTGGAAGCCATGCCCAGTTTGAATCGTTCATCCACGCTGCGGAGGTTGGTCTCTGCCAGCTCCAGGGCTTCCCGGTGAGCGTTTAAGAGTTCTTGCATGACCAGGATATTAAAAAACACCTTTTTTACCATCAGGGTGATTTCCTTGCCGGCGTCTTTATGTTTTTCTTTGGCGATTTCCAGGTCCAGTTGGGCATTTTTGAAATTGTGCCAGATTTTGCCGCCGGTAAACAGGGGTTGGACGATCTGCAATGTGAATTCGTATTTCCTGGTAAAGTCCAGGGTGGTTTTTTGTGGAGGAGCGCCGGGAACGAATGGCGGTATTTCGATTTCCATTAATTTCTCATCCACATTCCTGGTTCCTTGCAGCGTCACCGATGGCAGAAAACCCAGCTGCTGCCTCAATTTGTGTTTGTATCGTCTGACTTCTTCTTTGCTGGCCAGGTAGTTTTTGTTGTTTTCCAGGGCCAGTTCAATGGCTTTATCAATGGTCAGTTCCATTTTCCCAGGTTCCCTTTCCGGTTCTGCGGCTGCTAGAATTGTGAATGCCATTAGAATGAAGATGATCAATGTTTTTTTCATTGATACCTCCTGTCTCCGTTTAGCGATTTTGTATTTTGTCCGTATTTCAAACGGAATCAGGTAAATGATATTTGAAATCGGTTTAAAAGTCAATTGTTAAATCAGCGAATCAGTGATTCTAATTTTGCCACAGAGAGCACAGAGAAAAACAGTCAATCATGAGTGCGATGAAATGCCCTCACCCGGAGACAATGAAAAAGGAGAAACCACAGATTACGCAGATTACGCAGATTTTTTTATATTCTTTTTTTAATCTGTGTAAATCTGTGTAATCTGTGGACTTTTTTTATTTAAATGATGTTGCGTTCATATTGTTACTTTCACTGGATTCCGTAACGGAATTGGTGCTGTCTGCCGTGGCCCTAAATAATGAATTCATATTGTTTGCGTTATTAAACTGTCTTGGCGGCAAGGTTTTTGATTGGCCGGCCGCTAACCCGGGTACATCGATTTCGCATGTTATGCAAGCTTTGGTATAGGTTCCGCCGGGTCCGACATTTCGCTCCAGTAAAACTTTAAAGGGGCCAGCCGGTGCGCTGCCTTGATTTTTGACTGTGATAATCACATTGAAAATCCAATAGGGATTACCCTGACTGTCAGTCAGGTTTTTGACTTTTTTAAATTGGAGAGAAGGGATGATCAAATCGGGCATCCTTTTTTGTCCCCCGATCACCTTTATTTTACAAAAGTGGACATTATTTCTTTCATTGCTTTCTCTTATCTTGTTTCCTGCATCGATGACAGCTCCCAGGTAATAAATCCCCGAGGGGGTATCTGCCGGGATGGTGTTGCTGCCATTTAGCTTCACATTGACGGAACCGGGTCCTGCAAATGAAATATGTTCCCTGCCGCCTTTCAGGAGCACATTGTCCGAATAATTGGCCGAATAAACGGCAGCAGGTGCCGGGACAGGATATGTGGGATTAGAGGTTAAAATAATGTCTACGGCAATATCTGTCAGGGCAGTTGCAAAAGTACTTCTACCGACTACCCTGAAACCGGCGCCCAGGTCCGCTCCGGCTTTAACCACCCGTTTCGGACACCGTATAATCTTGATTGTCAGGTCGTTTTTGAGCCTTAGTTTTAGCGGTTTCTTGACCGTGGTGGGTTTAACGGTTTGTTGAGCAAAAGAAGATGAATAGGTTACCAGCAGCACAAAAAACGCTGCCGTGACCGCTGCGGTGACAAAAAATCTCTTAGAACGATTTAAATGATTCATGCTTTACTCCTTTTTTAATTTTTTATTTTATTTAATATAAATAAAAACTACAGCTAAAAATCTCACCTGGTGATGATTTTTTATCACTTCATGCGCTCGCGGAAGTTTTAACAGTTAAGCTGTTTTTCACCACGAAGGCACGAAATCAGTTGGCAATTGGCAGTTGGCGGTTGGCAAGAGGGAGCCGCGAAGGCACGCGAAGGAGCGCAAAGAGAAGAAAGATAGTTGGCAACTGGCAGTTGACATAAACGAGTTTTTTATTATAAAATATAGATTCCAACAGGAAAAGGCTAATCAAAAGGAGGATTAACATGAAATTAAAACTTGTAGTATCGGTGTTTTTCATGGTTATTGTTTTGTTTTTAATGGGTTCTCAGGGTAACGATGTAAGAGGGAATCATGATTCAATTTCGGCTGTCGAATTACCGACGCCGCCGCCGCCCGATCCAATACTCCCTGATGAGGAAATCGACGAGTCGGAACTGTCCCGGATAATGGCTACCGCCGGCAATGATCCATCATGGTGGAGTGCCGGTGGAAAAAGCTGGGTTAATTATGACTTTAAAAGTAAAACTATTTCTAAGACCAATGTGGATTGGCCCATCATGATTATCTTCTATGGTAATGCCACCGTGAATAAAGTTAAAGGTATCTATGGCGGAATAACACTGTGGGGTTCCAGGATGTATGGGGCTTATAATATCGGCAGTGGTACGCAGTGGGATTCCGACAGGGGTACGAAAGTTACTGTTTACTTTGGCGGACCGGATGGATACGACAGTGATACGTTACACCTGCGAATTTATGCCCCTTCATCTACCGATTATTTTGATGGAGACGGAGGATGGGGCCATTATGTCATCGCCTCTGCCCACTTTGATTTTAACCCGCCGTGGGATTCGATCGTCGGTTACAGCGAAGATGCCGAACATGCGGCCCTGCAAATTGCCGCATCTAAAGGTTATACTGTATATTATGACTGGAGCTGGATCGGCAATTATGAAAGCCTGCGTAATGAAAGTAACCATTGGTGGCAAAGCGATGGATATGTAAGCCTGGTTTACGTTCCATAAACGTTATTGCCATTGATATTTTTTATCACCGCAGAGAGCGCAGAGATCGCGGAGAAAAAATTTTATAATAAATGACAAAAAACATCTCTGCGTTCTCGCCATTACGCGTGCTCTGCGGTGAATAATAATCTTTTTAAAAAAAGGATATTCAAAAAACACAATCAAGAAACCCAAACGGAGGTGAACATGAAATCCAGAACACTCAAAAAAAAATTGTCGCTTAACAAAACAACCATTGCCAACATGAATGAAAAAGCAATGGATAAGGTTCGCGGAGGAACGGCTACTTTACTAAGTACTTGTTGTATAACAGCTGGCCTTAGCTGTACAGGCGGTGCTGCCTGCCATCTTCCGACCTTTTGCGCCTGCACCATCGGCGGCCCCAATTGCCCCAGATAAGTCAGTTGAATTTTTCCCCCGAGACTCTTTTCTCCACAGGAAAAACCGAGTGAAAAGAAAAAAGGGGACAAGCAAGAAACATTTTTACTTTTTTCTTGATTTCTTTAACTTTTTCTTGTAAAGTATTAAAGTATTATCACGCGACAAAAAATAACAGGAGGTGATAATGTCGGAGTTAAAAGAAGTCAATTTTAAAGCCTGTTTAGACGTATTAAATGAGTTTTTAAAGGCTGTTAAGAAAAAATGCAAATCTGACTTATCGGAGGAGGAAATAGAGGATGCCAGGAAAGCCCTGGAGCATCTGAGAACGCTCCTAAAAACTCTGAACATACTCCACGATAACCTGGAAGAAGCCTACGAAGCAGTAAAAACTATATCTGTTGCCGGCTGCGCCGGTAAAACTCCAGCGGTAAAGGAATGTTTAGGCTTGTACGAAAAAGAGTGAGACCTTGATAATGAATAACATAGCGGTATTCATTGATTCCGGGTATAAGGGGGATATTGCTGATAGTAAAGAAGAATCGAGTTAGGAAGGATAGGTCTATTTTCCATTTTTTCCTTTTTTTGGGGGGGTTCTTTTTTACTTTTTCCTCATTAATGGCACTGGATCCCCAAAAAGCCATCACTCAATATAAACAGGACATATGGCAGGCAGAGCGTGGGTTGGCGCAGAAGTCAGTGGTTGCTATTCTTCAAAGCCGTGACGGTTATATCTGGCTGGGCACCCTGAACGGATTGGTGCGCTTCGACGGCTTTCGTTTTAAGACCTTTAACAAGGAGAATACAAAACAATTAAAAGACAATATTATCTGGGCACTCCTGGAGGATCAAAGGGGCAGCTTATGGATCGGTACCGGGGAGGGAGGTTTATCCTGCTTAAGAGATGGAGAATTTAAAACCTATTCCCTGGAAGAGTATCCGGGCCTTAAAAAAATATCAACTATTTTCCAGGACCGGGAAGGGACATTGTGGATCGGTACCTCAAACAGCGGTTTATCCCGCCTGAAAGAGGGGGAGTTTACCTCCTATACTACCCGTGATGGATTGACAGGTAACAAAATCTCTGCCTTGCACGAAGATGAGAGCGGACGTCTCTGGATCGCCACATCTGCCGGACTCTCCATCGCCAGACCTTCTGGCAGATTTACCGATTACATCGGCAAGAATGGCCGTTTTGACAAACATATCATTTCCATGTGCAGCACAAGAAGCGGGGAACTCTGGTTCGGATGCCTGAACGGCCTTTACCGCTTAAAGAATGATATGTTTACTTATTTCGGTACCGCTGATGGACTGCCTAATATTAATATAACGTGCCTGTATGAAGACTGCAGCCAAAATCTCTGGGCCGGTACCGAAGGTGGTTTAATTCGAATAAAAAATGACAGGTTCGAAACCTTTTCCTCCGGGGATAGGCTGGTATCCGGTTATATCCAATCTATCCACGAAGACAGGGAAAACAATCTCTGGATCGGCACCCTCCACAATGGATTGCACCGGCTGAAAGATACGGTGATTACTACTTACACCACCAGGGAAGGATTGAACCATGACATTGTTAATTGTATTACTGAAGTACGGGAGGGCAGCCTCTGGATTGGCACAAACAAGGGAGTGAACCGACTGAGTAATGGGCAATTGATCCGGGAATGGCCCACCAAAGAGTGGCTTTCAAGTAATCGAGTCACAACCATTATGGAAGACAGCGAAGGCTCTTTATGGATCGGCACAGAAGTGGGTCTGGGCAGATACAAAAATGGAAAACTCGAACGCTTCCATTTCCAAAACGGTGGTCTCTACAACTATATTTTACAGTTGTGGGAAGATAAAAGGAGGGCAGTTTTGATTCTTACAATAAATGATCTAAGACAATTCTATAATGGGAAATTTTCCGTATTTACTAATGAAGAGGAAGTGTTTAAAAATGTCCTTGTTACTTTTTGCCTGGACCGGCAGGGCACACTCTGGATCGGTACTTACGGCGGCGGCCTATACAGGCTGAAAGAGGGAAAATTCACAGCTTTCACCACCAATGAGGGATTGGTGCATAATGAAGTGGAATGTTTTTATGAAGATAAAAAGGGAACTCTCTATATCGGTACCAGGGGCGGACTCAGTTTATGGGTTAATGGAGAATTTACAAACTATACCACTCAAAGCGGTCTTATCGAGAGCTGCGTTTATCAAATAATAGAGGATGATTTGGGGTATCTCTGGCTGACCGGCATAACAGGATTCTCACGCATCAGCAAAAAGGAATTGTCTGATTTTACCGGTGGAAAGATTGAGAAAATTAAGCCTCTCCTGTTCAATGAGTCGGATGGAATCAAGAATCCAATTTGCGAGGACAGCATAAAAACCCGGGATGGTAAGCTCTGGTTTGCTACGAATGAGGGAGTTGCAATGATCGATCCGTCTGATATCAAAAAAAACACACTGCCCCCACCTGTTGTGATCGAAGAAATGATCGTGGACGGAAAAGCTGTTGGTATCAGCAGCCTACGGACACATTACCGGGCAGACGCCCTTTTGGTCATACCGCCAGGGAAAAAAAGGCTGGAATTCTACTATACAGGCCTGAGTTTTGTGAAATCCCGGCAAATAAAATTCAAACTAAAATTGGAGGGTTATGACAGCGATTGGGTCGATGCCGGTCATAAGCGCAGCACAAACTATACCGGTCTTTCACCGGGGAAATACACGTTCACGGTAAAAGCTTGTAACAGCGACGGGGTGTGGAATGATAAAGGAGCTTCTTTCTCTTTCTATTTAAAGCCTTATTTTACCCAGACCACCTGGTTTTATGTTTCAATGATTCTTTTTGTTCTACTGTCTGCCTTTTTACTTTATCGTTTCCGGGTTCGGCAGTTGAAGTCCAGGCAAAAAGAACTGGCAGCACTGGTAGAAGCGCGCACCAGGGAGGTCGAAGATAAAAACCGGCAATTGCAAGAGCAATCGGAAAAACTTAAAGAGATGGATAAAGTAAAGTCCCGTTTTTTTGCCAATATTTCCCATGAGTTCCGCACTCCCCTGACTTTGCTCATGGGACCGCTGGAACAAATGATCACTGCATGCAGCGAAGATGAGAAAGAAAAGAAAAGAAAACTCACCCTGATGCTTCGCAATGCCCAGCGACTGCTTCGCTTGATCAACCAACTGCTGGAACTATCGAAATTAGACAGCGGGAAAATGAAACTGCAAGCCGCTAAAACCAATATTATCTCCTTTGTAAAAGGCATTGTTGATTCATTCCGGTTCCTGGCCCAGCAAAGAGAACTGGAGCTTGTATTTCACACGGAGATGGAAAATGAAGATTTAATTCTTTACATCGATCCCCGGAAAATGGAAGATATCATGTCCAATCTCCTGTTAAACGCGGTCAAATTCACACCCCCCGGAGGGGAAGTCCGGGTGACTGTAAAAGAAAATCCCACAGCAGAAACAAATCTCCCGGCAGGTTCGGTGGAGATATGGGTTTGTGATACCGGGCCAGGGATACCGGCAAATCAATTGGCCCATGTCTTTGACCGGTTTTACCAGGCAGACACCACTTATGAGTATAATCAAAAAGGCTCCGGCATCGGTCTTGCCCTGTCCAAAGAGCTGGTTGAACTTCACGGTGGAACCATTGAGGCCAG
>WVZO01000257.1:2499-20533 GCA_011772425.1 Candidatus Aminicenantota bacterium | reverse complement strand
CTTAAGCAGCAGCCCACGGCATAGCCGGTAGAAATACCCCCGTATACTCCGGTGCAGTAGAAATCGGTGTATTTTCTTGCGTTTTTCCGGCACACGATTTCTTCTGTTTGCTGCGCCAGGGAAATTGGGTCAAAAGGTTCGCTTTCAGGGGTTAAAAAGGAAATATATTTTTTCTCCATTATACCTCTTTTTTATATTTTATTTATAATGGATTCTTCATAGAAAGTCAAGTTAACACCGGGAATTAGGAAAAATTGGCTCGAAAATCTCAAATGATGCAATTTTCATTTGATATATTCTCCAATTTATGGTATGTAATATTTTAAAGAAAGTCAAACCGGTCGACTATCAAATCGCCATAGGTGAACATGAAAACATGAACACATTGAAAAGAAAGGAGGTTTCATGAAAAAATTTATTTGCCTTAGTTGCATTCACATATTAATCCTGTTGTTTTTATCTCCGCTCCAGGCGCAGACAACAGATGGACTTTTGGTGGATAAGAAAACAGCACCATTTTTTATCGGTGAACTTTCCGGTGAACGGGCAATGGATTATATCCACAAAATTTCCCGTTTTCATCGGATTCGCGGCGGCGGTAGAGGTTCCGATTACAATCGCGTCGTAGATTTTGTGGTTAATGAACTTAAACACGTCGGTATGGAGGATGTGCAGGTTGAACGGTTTCCAGCCGATGGTTTTGTTTCCTATCTCGGCTGGCGTTCGCCTGTGGGATGGCGGGTAAAATCGGCAAAACTATGGGTAGTAGAACCCAAATGGGAACTTATTGCCGATTTTTCGCAGCAGGCGCTTTCTTTAATGCCTTACAGCAGCGGTGCTTCAGACCGGGCCCAGGTCGTATACGTGGGCGAGGGTAAATCCGATAAGGATTATGAGGGAATCGATGTGAAGGGAAAAATCGTATTTGCTGACGGCGGAAACGGGGATGAAGTGCATAAGAAAGCCGTCCTGGAACGAAAAGCATTAGGTGTTATTGTGGGCCCTTCAAATCGAGAGAACCGTCTCGAATTTGCCGACCTGGTGGAGATGTCCCGGCTGAATCCCACCGGCGAAGAACGCCCTCATACCAGGTGGGGATTTTCATTGTCGCGGCGCCAGGCCAATCATTTGTTAACACTCATCCAGGAAAAACAAAAGGTGGTGATGAAAGCCGAAGTAGACGCGGAACTATTCGCTGGAGAAATGCCGGTGATCTCGGCTGCCATAAAAGGCACCCGTTTCCCTGACCGGGAAATTATCCTGATGGGCCACCTGGATCACTATAAACCCGGGGCCAATGATAATGCCTCTGGTTCCGCCGGTATGATTGAAATTGCCCGAACCTTAATCACACTAATGCGAGAGGGAAAAATCAAGCCTCCTGCCCGGACAATTCGGTTTCTCTGGCTGCCGGAATTGCACGGTGCCATGGCTTACGTTTCTAAATTTACCGATATGGGAAAACGTGGATTGGCCGGTATTAACCTGGATATGATTGGTGAAGATTATGAAAAATGTCGTTCCTTTTTATACATGACATCGCCGCCCTTTTCCGCTCCGGGTTTTATCGGCGTCGTCAGCGAAGATGCACTAAAATGGGTAAGCACACTGAATATTCATTCGCCGCGGGGTTCATTTAATCAATTTAATTTCAGGAGTGTGGGTTACTGGGGGGGCAGCGATCATGCGGTTTTTTGTGATCCTACTATTGGTGTCCCCTCGCTCATGATTGGTCACGCCGATGTATTTCACCATTCATCGTACGATACCCCGGATAAATGCGACCCTACCGAACTAAAACGGGTAATGACAGCAGCTGCCATGGCTACCTTTGTTATTGCCAATGCAGATGACCGCTGGGCAATGAAAATTGCCTCTTCCGTCCATCGGGAATGGCTTAACCGCTTGCATATGAGAACGGCTCAAAGCATGGATTGGCTGATCAATGATTTTGAATCCCGTGACTTTTCCAAACAGGCAAGGTATATTCTTCGCAAAATTCTCGATTACTCCCGGGTAATCGCTGATGTGGAAAAGAAGGCCCTTGAAGATGTGAAAAAGCTGTGTGATGGAAACAGAAACGGGGTTTGTATTTTCATTAATCGTTTATCCCAATCAACCACCAACCATGTGAAGTCGGCTAATCGCAGCCTGATTGATTTTTATCGGCTGCTGTGTAAGCGGAAAAAGACGGCCTCACCTGGGCCGGCATTGACCCCTGCGGAAAAACAAGCGCAGTCGATCATTCCGAAACGTTTGCGGCGGGGTCCATTACCACATCGTTTTTTACAACGTCAATTGGGTGACGATTATCAATGGTACATAAAAAACCGGGAAAAAGTCGGAGGGTCGATTAGAAATAAATTGTATGAGGTGATGAATTTGTCAGATGGATCACATAACGCGCTTTTTATCCGGGATGTAATCAGTGTGGAGTTTGGTGAAACCGATATCGAATTTGTCCTCCACTTGCTAGAAGATTTAAAGAAATTGGGAGTAATAGAATTAATAAAACGTAAAAGTTAAGTAGGGGATTTTTAGCCTGGCACCCTATTTAGTGAGAGGTAAAAAATATATCACTTTATTCTTTATTACTTATCGGAAAGGGTTTTCATGAATTTAACAATGGCATCTTCTTCTTCCGGTGTTAAACCAAGATCTCCCAGTTCCTCTTTGTTCACATTGGCTTTAATTTCAGGCGGCGGCCACCCGGCAACCGCCTTGTCCCTGGTATTAATTCTCCGCCCCTCGCCCTCCACTCTATGCTCACTGAGCGTCATGAAAAAATGACGGAAGCGTCATAAAAAAATGACGCTCAAAAAACGTTGATTGAAGCCTATCTTCACTAGAAATGTCCCAATTACCGTCATAAAATTATGACGCACATCTTTTTTCTACATTAATGGCATTTCCCAAAATGCCTTTGCAGTCAACTGTTTACACCTTTCTCCCTGGTTGGCACGATTCATGCATCTTATGAATCGTAGGACCGGAATAAGGCAATATAAAAATTAAAAGATTTTGCCCCGGTACCAAAGAACATTAATAACAGCTTTGAGGTGTAAGAAAAGTATGACAAGGTTGTTCCCCCAGGGGACGAAGGAAAGAAACCTTGAAGGGCGGCAGCCTATCCATCTCAGGCCTATAATCCAAATAAACAACGAAATAAGATGAATCAACGTTCTACAGCATCTTATCAAAACGGCAGGGAACACCTGGCCCATGAGCTATTGAGACTGGATGCGCTTCTTCATCTCAAGGTGCTGGAGCGCAAACAACGGAAAAGGGCCGGTGGCGGGGAAACAGGTAAAATTACAACGGCAAATATGGATATCTTCAAGGGACTTTATATCCCAGAGGAAGAAATCGAAAGGATAACGGAGAATACGGATACACACGATGAAACCAGGAAAACGCCGGAGTTGACAGATTCTCAAGAGGAGGTAAAACAAAAAGCACTCCTCAATCATATCAAGCAACTTCGAGAAGCCCTCTCCAAAAAGATAGATAAAAGCTTGAAAGCAGGGATTCATTTACCCTTCTATCATCTGGCTTCTGTTTTTCATCTTAATTTCTTTGAGTTGGATACTCTTTTGATGTGCCTGGCACCATTACTGGATGCTAAATATGAAAAGCTTTACTCATACCTCCAGGATGATGTTACCAAAAAGTTTCCTACGGTAAATCTTATCCTGGATATCCTGTGCAGCAGTGGTAAGCCGGCAGAACGAATCGATGCCCAATCATTTTTCCTGGACCAATCTCCTTTGTTTAGATATGGTCTGGTAAAATTGATGGGCGGCAGTGACCATCAATCGGAACCATTGATATCCAGGTGCCTGAAATTGGAAAACCGCATTGCCAATTTTTTACTGGGTTTCAATGTAATGGATGCGGAGCTCTCTTCCTTCGCGCGGATCATAGATCCTACAAGAGATTGGGATTCTTTGGTCATGGAGGATGAGTTCAAAAACCGGTTTATCCGGTTGGCCGGGGACTATTTAGCCAGTGTCAGCGATGGCGTCCGGAAAGGTGGAAGCGAACCCATGCGGCTGGTTTTTTATTTAAAAGGGCCTTATGGGGTGGGCAAGAAATCCGTGGCAGAAGCGTTTTGCCGCCAGTTGAAACTGCCGCTGCTCATCGTGGATACCCCGGCTTTATTCAGATTCACAAAAAACAGTGTATCCCAATTTGAAAAGACGCTAAAACAACTCTTTCGGGAGACCCTGCTTCATACGGCAGCTGTCTATATTGAAGGGTTTGACCGGGTAGTTAGCAATGATGATGGTGTTGGCCGGGATGTTTTGCAGGAGGGATTTCACCAGGAACTGATTGTCCGTGCTGTGGAAGAGTTTTCCTTTATAACTTTTTTGGCAGGGGAGAAACAGTGGCATCCACGTGGGAGATTTAGAAACCAGAGATTCATACCATTGGAGTTTTCAGTGCCCACATACCCGCTGCGAAGACGTTTATGGGAGCAGTATTTGAAATTATCCGGGGAAATTGACATTGATGGCATTGCCAGTAAATTCCATTTTACTGCCGGTCAGATAAGGGATGCTGCTACTGAAGCCAGGAACCTGGCTGCAATGCGAAGGAGTCGTCGTAATGATAATGATGACATCACAATGGAGGACTTGTATTTGGGATGCCGCAGTCAATCCAACCGCAAGCTCTCGGAAATGGCCCTGAAGATTGAACCTCATTACACCTGGTCTGATATTGTGCTGCCGTCGGACGAACTCCTGCAGTTGAAGGAAATCCGCAATTGTGTAAAATACCGGCATGTGGTGTACAGTGACTGGGGATTTGATAAAAAATTCTCCCTGGGGAAAGGGTTGAATATTCTTTTCTCAGGGCCTTCGGGAACCGGTAAAACCATGGCAGCGGAAGTGATTGCCAATGAGCTTCGGCTTGATCTCTATAAAATCGATCTTTCCTGTGTTGTTAGTAAATATATTGGGGAAACCGAAAAAAACCTGGCCGGGATTTTCCGGGAGGCGGAAACCGCCAATGCCATTCTTTTCTTTGATGAAGCAGATGCGTTGTTTGGCAAGCGTTCCGAAGTAAGAGACTCCCATGATCGTTACGCCAATATTGAAATCGGTTTCCTTTTACAACGAATGGAAGAATATGAAGGAGTCGTGATCTTGGCTACCAATATGAAAAAAAACATGGATGAAGCCTTTGTCCGGCGGATGCATTTTACCGTGGATTTCCCCTTCCCGGATGAAAACTCCCGTTTGCGAATCTGGCAGAATATTTTTCCCAAAGAGACTCCATTGGATAAAGGTATTGATTTTGAATACTTTAGCAAGAGTTTCAATATCTCAGGTGGAAATATCAAGAACATTGCGTTGGCAGCTGCGTTTTATGCGGCGGATGACGGCATGGCAGTTACCATGGAGCATATGGTGCAGGCCTGCAAGCGGGAGTTTCAGAAGATGGGGAAATTGTGTTTGAAATCCGATTTCGGGCAGTATTATGACCTGATCCACCAGGATGAATGAATCAAAATGCCACCAAGACACCAAGACACAAAGAAAAAAATTTTATTTTATAAAAAATCTTCGTGTCTTTGTGTCTTCGTGGCTAAAAATTAAGGATATACCATGATCAGAGACCTTGATTTAACATTGAAGTCATTGCTTACTGGCGAGGCAGAGCCGGGAAGCGAGTTAGCCGGGTCCAATATCAGTTTTTCCATCCCGGATGAGGAGTGGCAGAAAAAGGGGAATAAGCTGGATTTAAATGTTTATCTTTATGATATACGGGAGAATCGAGGTTTACGGACCAATGAGCGAATAATCCAGCGTAATCCAGATGGGACGGTAACGAAGCGGAAGGCGCCGCCCCGCATCGATTGTTCTTTTCTTGTCACGGCATGGAATAAAGCGTCCGTATCTGATGATGAAGACAAGGAGCTGCAAGAGCATCGGTTGTTGAGCCAGGTCCTTTATGTACTTTTGCGAAATCCAACCATTCCCCCGGACTATTTGCGGGGAGTATTAATGGGTCAGGAGCCGCCGCTGCCGATGGTTGCGGCCCAAACGAACGAGTCCCTGGATGGGGGGATGTTCTGGAATACCCTGGATACCCCGGTAAGACCTTCCATCAGTTGTGTGATTACCCTTTCATTAGACCTGAAGCAGTGGATCACAGCACCTATGGTGATTGCCAAGGTTACAGACTATATGCAAATGGGAGACCCCGGGACCCGTGAACGAGTGATCCAGATCGGCGGCCGGGTAACCGATGCCGCAGACCCGGATCAGGGAATCGAGGGCGCATGGGTTAGAATCCGGGAATTGCAGGTACAGGCAACTACGGACTCCAATGGCTATTATACCATTTCCAACCTTCCCGCCGGTCATTATTCGTTCAGGTCGAGGGCCACCGGTTACCGGCGTAAAGATGCTATCATGGATGTACCGCCAACGGCCGGTCAGAGTTATGATTTCCAGTTAACCAAAAGAGATTAAAAAATAAGAATACAATAAATTAAAACCAATAGAGGAGGTAAAACATGCCGGAATATCAAACACCGGGTGTATATGTAGAAGAGGTGCCTTCAGCTGTAAAACCCATAGCAGGAGTCGGCACCAGTACAGCGGGTTTTATAGGAATTGTTGCTGACAATGTACCAATGCCTGTAATACCCGGGACGGAGAGTGATAAGTATACGAAAGCCCCGGCAGGGCAGCCAATACGGCTTACCGGTTGGGAACAATTCAAAAAGAACTTTGGTGATTTCCATGCTGGTAATAAGATGTTAGCTCATGCGGTATATGGTTTCTTCAACAATGGTGGTACAGCGTGTTGGGTGATTCGGGTGACGGATTCTGAGGCCGATACATTCCAGGCGGCATTGGATACGTTTAAAAGTATCGATGAAATTGCCATTGTCGCGATTCCGGGGGTAGTGGATACCACGGTTCAAGAGAAGATATTGGCACACTGCGAAGGCATGCAAGATCGGTTTGCCATACTGGATGGTCAGCGCCTGGAAGGCGAATCCGGCGGTTATACGGCGGATGCCATACGAGGCGGTGGGGATGGCGGGACCGCGCTGAGGTATTCCATCGATGGATACGGTGCCCTTTATTTCCCCTGGATCCAGGTCTTTGATCCGGCCAGTGGAACCAACATTTTTGTACCACCTTCCGGTCACCTGGCTGGTATTTATGCCCGTTCCGATGGTGAGCGTGGGGTACATAAGGCACCGGCCAACGAGGTCATTCGCGGTGCTGTTGACCTGGAACACCACTTGAACAAAGATGACCAGGGAGTTCTCAATGTTGCCGGTATCGATGTGATTCGTATCTTTTCCGGTAACATTACCGTATGGGGTGGGCGGACCTATGCAGACCCCACTACAGACCCTGAGTGGAAGTACATCAGCACACGGCGCCTTTTCAATTTTCTTCGCGAATCCATTGAAGAGGGCACACGATGGGTCGTGTTTGAACCCAATGATATGAGCTTGTGGCAAAAGATCAGGCGCAACGTTACCGCGTTCCTCACCAATGTATGGCGAGCCGGGGCATTGTTTGGCGCTACACCTGAACAAGCCTTTTACGTCAAATGCGATGAAGAAACCAATCCACCGGAAGTGCGGGAATTGGGCCAGGTCGTCACTGAAATCGGTGTCGCCATCGTCAAACCCGCAGAGTTCGTGATCTTCCGTATCAGCCAGTGGGGCGGGCCTTCCGCTTAACGCAATTAACAATTATCAATTAACAATTGATAATTCAATTAAAGGAGGTTTAATATGCCAACAGGAGAAAGAGTCGATCCGTATATGAATTTTAATTTCCTGGTGGAAATCGATGGGATTAACCAGGGCACCTTTCAGGAATGCACCGGCCTCGATTCCACCACCGAACCAGTCGATTATCGGGAAGGCGGTGAAAATACCACCGTTCGCAAATTACCCGGTAAAAGTACCTATTCCGATATCGTCCTTAAACGGGGAATTACCGATTCGGATGAATTGTGGCAATGGCGGAAGAAAATAGTAAAGGGCCAGGTTGAGCGCAAGAACGGTTCCATTGTTCTGCTGGATCTGGAAGGCAATGAAAAATTACGGTGGAATTTCGTGAATGCCTGGCCCACCAAGTGGGAAGGTCCCAGCTTCGACGCTAAGGCCAACGATGTAGCCATAGAGGCCCTCACCCTTGCCCACGAAGGTGTTGAGAAAGCAGATTGATAACGGACTGCACAGCGTAGAGCCTAGAGCGCAGCGTGTAAAAACTTATGCTGTATATGTATAAGTGTATAAGGGCATAACCATGTTACAAACAGAATATGAATTCACATTACCCAAGGGCTATGTGGATGGCGACGGCAACTTACACCAAAAAGGTGTGATGCGCTTGGCCACGGCGGCCGATGAGATTTTACCGTTAAAGGACCCCAGGGTCCAAAGCAATCCCGCCTATTTGACCATCATCACGCTTTCCCGTGTGATTACAAAACTGGGGGATTTGAAAGACATCAACCCCGGGGTGATGGAAAAACTCTTTGTCAACGACTTAACTTACTTGCAAGAATTCTACCAGAAAATAAACGGCGGTGGAAATCTCTTAGTAAAGGTTAAGTGCCCCAAATGTGGGGAAACGTTCGAAGAGGAGGTCAACGTCACTGCCCCGGGGGAATGACAGGCTACCCCCTTGATCAGTTGTACAAGGAGGTAGCCTTTATCGCCTATTACTTTCACTGGGGATATGAGGAAATAATGAATATGCCTCACGAGGAAAGAAGGCGATGGTGTGATGAAATCAGCGATATCAACAAGAGGTTAAGCGAAAAAGAAGGAAGTTGAGCGGGCATTGGAGCAATTGAAGAATGGACCAATGGAATAATGTAATGAAAGAAGCTCGTACTCGTACCATCTGCCGGTCAGTTTCATTACTGATTACTCCACCATTCCATCATCCTATCAACCCATTGGCCCGGTTCGCTTCTCTGCCCACCGTTCCTTCACTCTATCATTCCATCACTCCCCTATTTCCAATAGAAAAATACAGTCTATCCAGGCAGTGGTCATCTCTTTTTCCCACTCTATATTTTCTCTTTCCCTTCCTGCCGGATTATTCTACCCCGTTGCCATTATCAACTTCATCACCTTCACGTGTAATCGTAAAGAATATTCCCGGCTTATCCAGGTATGAACTGAAAAGACAAATTGTTTATAAGGAGCCGCGGTTTCGTTTTTTCTTTAATCTTTATGTGCAGCGGGCGGTGAATGCGTATACGCATAAGCATAAGCATAAGCATAAGTATGAGTATGCGTATAAACCTTCGCAGGCGCACCAATACCTTTACCCATCAGCACATGAATCCTATTCATACACAGGTTTTCTTTCCCTTCCCCAATTGACATTTCCTTCAACTTATTTCTTTTCTGAATTACGCTTTCCTGTTTCCGAATCTGTATCCAAATCTGGCTTTACTCCCTCATCGATTGTTTTCAAACATTTGCAGCACATCCGCAGTATAAAGGGGGGGTCTGCTGCTGATTATATACAGCGCCAAGCATCGCCAATGCGCCCACGTCCCCCTGATGCTATCCGTAGACCTAGAGGAAAACTCACACCGTTGTCATTCATATCTCCTTCGCTTTTCTTCCCATCTGGTATTCATACCAGCGGGGATACGGATACGTATACAGCTGTTTCAGAACGTTCGCAGCCAGGACCGAAACCACAAACTCGATCTATATATACTGAAAACCGTCTGCATTTGAGAAAACCATCAATTTTTACTCCTTCCGGCCCTGGCCTCCCAGGAGAGTTACCGGATTCGGCACGGGGGAATTGGACCCGGTTGAAATTTACAAAGGAACGGCGCCAGCAACCTCAACATCACCGTCAACACCATGAACATCGGCAGGTTTTCATCTTCGCCCATCCTGGTGAACGTTTCCATAAATCGCTGCCTTTATCTTTATCCTCAAAGATGCAATGGACTCAGAAAAAAAATCTATTTTCAATCTCCAAAGAAGAACAACCATTACAAGCACAAGCGAAAAAACCATTGACTTATACTCATCCTGGTATTCATTTACCAAAGACTCCCGCTCCCGCAGTCGCACTCCGGGACATTAAAGTGCCAACAGGTTCACCAGAATCTTCACTAATGTCTACCGGTATGCGTATTCCTATTTCGCCCACCAGGAAGTATAGTCCCGGGTCATCGGGGCAATTTCCATCCAGGAGTGTTTCTTCATTTCTGACGCTTTTTCATTATAATCATGATACCAATACCATCCGTGAGAATAACCATCTTTCACTTGCCATAAGACGTAAAATTGCCACTCAAACCATTGGCATTAAAGACATAACAGAAAAGAAGAGAATTTTCAGTCCCCGGGAGCGAAAGCAGGAAATGCAACACCCGCCGCTGCATTTGCCTTTACATTATTTAAAGCCGTGGCAAGTGGTCGGCGCTCGCCATTTTGGCTCTGAGTCTTCCGTTGGACCCGTCGGTCATGGGCATCAGGATGGCAAGGGACTCAAACGCAGCGCATATGGCTCATATGACACCCACGATATGCAAAATGCACCTGAAGGTTCGCGCATGTCGTCAAATATGGATATCGACCTGAACCAATTGACTAACCGCGTTTACGACATGCTGGAGAGAAAAATCAAAAATGAAAAAGAAAGGAGGGGATGGTAATGTTGGTAAAAGCATTTCTTACGCGTAAAGATAATCCGTTGTTGGTAGTACCCTGTCTTTTTAACCCGGCAGAGTTTACCGTGGAAAAGAGCAACCAGTTTGCCGAAGTGAACATACCCGGTCTTTCCTCCCCGATATACCAGTTTGTCAGGGGAAATGCCAGGTCAGTAACCCTGGAGCTCTTTTTCGATACCTATGAGGAAAAAATAGACGTCAGGATTTTCACTGACCGGATTACCGGATGGGATGCCGGCAGTATGTTCAGCGGCCTGCCAAATGCGGCAAAAGGGTTAATGGACATTGACTCGGACCTCCATGCACCGCCAATATGTCTATTTGTATGGGGAACATTTATATTCCAATGCATCATTGAACGGGTGAGTAAGAATTTTACCATGTTCTTGCCAGAAGGCATCCCGGCACGGGCTACCCTCAATGTGACATTAAAAGAATACAGGGAAGTGGATGTACAGGTCAAAGAACTGGACCTTCATTCCGCCGACCTCACCAAAAGTTGGGTGGTTAAACAAGGGGACAATTTGTGGTCAATCGCGGCAAAAGAATACGGTGATCCGGCACAGTGGCGATTAATCGCAGATGCCAATCGCATCGACAACCCCCGCTTATTGGAACCGGGACGAGAATTGGTTATTCCGGTTAAAGAGTAGAGGATAGTAGGAAGTAAGAAATAAGCAGAGGTAATTTGTAATTTAATAATTATTGGTATAAGAAGATGGCTATAGAAAAACTTTCTTTGGGCACATCGAATTTTTATGCTCCGCGCTTTGAGATTGAAATTGAAAATAGTCGGGTAGCTGCGGATATGTCAAAATCAATCATCGATGTATCCGTGGAAGAGCGCATTAATGAAGGGGCCAGTTTTACAATAACCGTCAACGATGAGTTTGATATGAAAACCCAGACATTTAAATGGCTGGATCACCAACTGTTCAATGTTGGAAACACGGTAAAAATAAAATTTGGTTATGAAAGCAACCTGGTACCTTTAATGACCGGGAACATCACGGGATTGGAACCCAGTTTCTTTGCCGGAGATACTCCCACCCTTACTGTCAATGGACAGGATCTTTCTTATGATTATTTAAAAAGGAGATCCCCGGAACGAACCTTTACAGGTGTGTCCTACAGTGACATTGCCCAGACCATTGCCAAGGAAGCAGAATTATCCTGTGTGGCAGACAGTACAGAGAGCATTGAGCATTCTGTTCGCAAAAATGCCAATGAAAGTTATTATACCTTTCTTGAACGATTAGCTGAGGAAGTTGGCTTTCAATTAAGGATTGACGGTCAGACCATGTATTTTAATGAGCCGGAGGATGATAAAAAGGAAATCCTGACACTTGAATTGGGAAAAGACATTATCAGTTTTCGACCCAATTTGAATACAGCCAATCTTTACGGTGAAGTGGAAGTGAGAGGGCACAACCCCCAGGACCCCAATACGCCTATTGTGGGTAGGGCTGTTGCCGGGGAGGAAAGGTCCCAGGAGAGTGGAAGAGAGACTGCCAGCCAGGTGGCACAGAGACGCCATGGAGAGTCAATAAAGGTGATCACCAATGTCATTGTGAATTCCGTAAACCATGCCAATGCCATTGCCCGGGCAGCGCTGAATCGGTTAAGCGACGGCTTTATCGAAGGCGATGCTGAGAGTATTGGCATCACTGAAATCAGACCGGGGGTATGTATCAAGCTCGAAAAGATGGGAGAGCGTTTTAGTGGGAAGTATTTTGTAAAAGCCGCCACACATACGATTAATAACAGCGGGTATCGTACCCGTTTTACAGTAAAGAGGAATGCATTATGAGTATTTTGGATACGTTGACCACTGAAGATCGGGAGGCGAACCGTGTATATGGTGTTGCAGCCGGTATTGTCACCAACAACCAGGACCCTGACGGCCTCGGCCGGGTAAAGATCAAATTTCCCTGGCTTTCGGACGAAAACGAGACCGATTGGGTGCGGGTAATCACGCTTATGGCCGGAGGCCAGCGGGGAACGTTCTTCTTGCCTGAAGTGGGCGACGAAGTCCTGGTGGCCTTTGAACACGGCGATATCAATTACCCCTTTGTCATCGGCTCACTCTGGAACGGAAACGATAATCCTCCCGAAACCAACAGTGACGGTAAAAACAATATCCGTAAAATCAAATCCCGCAGCGGTCATGAAATCGTGTTTGATGACAACGACGAACAAAGCACGGAAAAACTGGAAATAAAAACCAATGGCGGTCACACCATTGTACTGGATGATTCATCCGGCCAGGAACAGGTAGGAATCCAATCCAATGCCGGGCACAAGGTGGTACTCAATGATGCTTCCGGCCAGGAGAAAATTGAAATCGTTGATAAAGCCGGCAGTAATAAAATCATCATTGATTCGGTGCAGAACGCCATCAATATTGAAAGTGGCATGCAGTTGAAGATCAAAGCCAACATGGTGGAAATCGAGGGTACCACTTCCTTGACACTCAAATCCAGTGCCATGGTCACCATACAGGGAATGCCAGTAAAGATAAATTAAATTTCGCTTTCTGGAGGTTAACATGCCAATGGCAGCGCGAGTAGGAGACACAACCAGTCATGGGACGCCGTTAGGTCCGGGACCTGGGAGTCCCAATGTTCTTATTGGTGGCATGCCGGCCTGGCGGGCAACCGCGGATTTTCATGCCTGTCCGCTGGTTAGTCCGGGCCCTGTTCCCCATGTGGGAGGTGTGGTGGCCATGGGCAGTACCACTGTACTGATTAATAATCTCCCTGCTGCCAGGCAGGGGGATATGATTACCGAAAGTGGACCTCCCAATAGTATTGCCATGGGTTGTCCCACGGTGATGATCGGATAGGAGAAAGAATGGCTGAAAAAGCAAAGAAATTCTTAGGCAAAGGATGGGCATTTCCCATCCAGGTTAATCCCGACGGTCAGATCAGCATGTCCGAATATGAGCAAGATATCAAAGAGGCCATATGGGTAGTATTGAGTACAGCCAAAGGTGAACGGGTCATGCGTCCGGATTTTGGCTGCGGCATTCATGGTTTTGTTTTTAGTGTGATTAATACGGCTACGCTGACACTGATTGAGAACAGTGTGAAGGAGGCCCTGACGTTGTGGGAACCGCGTATCGATCTGATGGAAGTCAAAGTCTCCACAGAAAAAGAAGATATCGAAGAAGGGAAGTTGATCATAAGCATCGATTACAAAGTCAGGACCACCAATAACCGGTTTAACCTGGTTTATCCGTTTTATCTGCAAGAAGGCAAATAACAACGGGAAAACGGGGACGGTGCCTAATAATATAACTTTTTTGGAAGAGTGACCGCACAGCGGGCCTTCGTGACCTTCGTGTCTTCGTGGTGAAAAAAATAAAAAATAAAATGGAGAAAAAATAATGGGAATTGTAATTCCAAAAATAGAGCAGCGAAATTTTGAAGATTTACTAAAAGAATTTAAATCGCTAATTCCTTTTTATACGCCGGAGTGGCGCCCCAAAGAGAAAAGCGCTGACCTGGCACTGGTAAAAATATTTATCTATTTGCTCAGCACCCTCTACCGCCGGTTGAACCGCTTACCGGAAAAACACTTTATTTCTTTCCTGGACAGTATCGGCATTAATCTTTTGCCTGCACAGCCCGCCTCAGCCCCGATTACCTTTTCCCTTTCCGGCGGTGCATCGCAGCATGTGATTATCCCGGCCAGGGCCCAGGTGGCCGCCGGCGAGGTGATCTTTGAAACAGAAAAAACCATCCTGGCTGCTCCGGCACAACTGGTGAAAGTCTACAGCATTGATGTCCAAAAAGACGCCATCTTTGAAAGCCCTCCTAATATCTCCTCATCGATCTCGGAAGAAGCGGTACTGCTTTTTGAAACAAAATTACTGTACAATACCAAACAAAAAGATAAAGAGATCTTTGTCGTCTCCACGGAAGGTCTTCAGGCAGGAGACCTGTTGACCATCGGGGAATACCGGTATAAAACCGAACCCGACTATGCGTTTGTTTCCGACGTCTCTGACTCAAAGGTAATATTAAGTGATAAACTGGAGAACGTTTATAAAACCGGTGAGCCGGTCAAAAAGATTACTATATTTGAACCGTTTAAAGGTAAGAATCTCCAGGAGCATATCCTCTACCTGGGGCATGAAGATGTATTCAATATCAACAGTAGAACGGAGTTAGAAATTTTTATTTCTACGATGATTAGTGGAAAGACCGGGAAACCACCGGGCAAATGGCAGTACTGGGGAACAAGCGCAGAGACCGGTCTGTCGGATTGGTATGATTTCGCTGCAGGGATGAACCAGGAAAGCGGCGGTATTGTCCTGGTAAAGGATAATGACGATGAAATCGCAGAGGCTGAAGTGAATGGAATTACCAGCCGGTGGATTCGCTGGAAAATCGACGACCTGGAAATCGCGGCGGAAATCGATGTGGATAAGATCGAAATCGCTGCCGGGGGCAGGGAGCACTGCATCCTGCCGGACATGGCATTCCGGAACGATGTGCCGGTAAACCTGGCCCTGGACGATATCGATGCGATTTTTAAAGAATCCCTGTATCCCTTCGGGAAAAAACCCGCGGTCTTTAATACCTTTTATATTGCCAGCAGCGAAGCCTTTTCCAAGAAAGGAAAGAAAATTAATTTAAGGTTTTCCATCACCAGGAAATCCTCTCCTGCCCCAGAGGTTCCTGTTACTTTTCCCCTGATTGACGTTTTCGGCCTGGGTGAAACGTTTATGAGCAGGCTCAATGCCGCCGGTATAACCACCCTGAATGAATTCCTGAGTTACAGCGTTGATGAACTGATGAAAATCATGCAAACCAACCAGAGATTGACCGTTATCAATGTTAAAAGAGCAGCCAAAATACAGTATATCGAAACATCAAAACTATTAGCCGCCGGTTTGACTCTCGATGAAATCGCGGCCGGTAAAGGCGATAAAGAGGGTTATGGTGACGATATCCCGGTCGAAAGCTCGCCAACCGGTGAAGAAAAAGATGAAGAAGACCTGACCCTCTCCTGGGAATACTGGGATGGCAAAGGCTGGAGCGGGTTAAACGTTTTGGTCGATGGTACAGACCGGTTTCTCCTGGGCGGTACTCACGAGATTATCTTTAAGTGTCCGGAAAATATAGAAAAGATTAATGTAAACGGCCAGGAGAATTATTGGTGTAGAGTTCGCATCGTGCACGGAGATTATGGCAAAGAAAAACTGGTAGACCAATCCGGCACCTGGGTGCTTTCCGATGCAGACATTGATCCACCGGTGATTCATAAACTTACCATTTCTTACGATTCCCTGAAACAAACACCTAACCAGTGCCTGGCCTGGAACAACCTGGAATTCCAGGATTTCAGCGAAGTCAATAAAACCCCGGGAAAAACCTTTAAACCCTTTGTTTTTGTTTCCCCCGGGGACATGTATCGAGCACTTTACCTTGGCTTTGATAGAAAATTGGAGAAAGGCCCTATCATCCTTTTTTTCTCCATCGAAGAGCAGTTGGCCGCGGCAGGTAATATTCCCAGGTTGAGTTGGGAATATTACAGCGGCGAAGGAAAATGGGTAAAACCCCAGGTCCTGGATAAAACCGATGGGTTAACCAAAAGTGGTGAAATCGAATTTGTATTTTCTGATGATTTTAAAAGTAAAAAGAAATTTGGCCGGGAGTTATTCTGGCTGCGGGCCCTGGACATCGATGATTATTTTTCCGGGGCAAACGCTCAATCCTTGATCCCACGGATAAAAGGCATATATCTCAACAGCACCTGGGCAGTCCAGTGCGAAACCGTAAAAGAAGAGATATTGGGGTCCAGTGACGGCACCTCCGCCCAGGTGTTTACCTTGAAAAAAACCCCTGTTATTTCAGGTTCTGAAGACATCTGGGTCAACGAAGTCAAGGCGCTTTCTGGGGATGAGAGAAAGCGAATCCTGGAGGAAGAGATTTACCAGGCTAGAGAAGTTAAAGATGAGAAAGAGGACGTCGTGGAGTTTTGGGTCAAATGGAAAGCAACGGAAAACTTGTTAAGTTCATCTGAGCAACAGCGCCACTATGAATTGGACAATGTTTCCGGTGAGGTAAAATTCGGTGACGGGATTTATGGACGAATTCCACCCACAGGAACCGACAATATAAAAGCAGGTTATCGCAGCGGCGGCGGCAAGAAAGGGAATTTAGCCGCCTTTGGGATCAAGGACCTTAAAACCTCTCTTCCTTTCCTGGATAAAGCGTACAATCCCATCCCGGCCCGGGGAGGCACCGATACCGAAACCGTTGAACGGGCCCTGGAAAGAGGGCCTTACCTGCTGAAACATCGGAACCGCGCCGTTACTGCCGAAGATTTTGAAAAATTGGCTTACCAGGCTTCCGGTTCAGGCGGCATTGCCCGGGTTAAATGCCTGCCCAATGTGAATAACCAACGAAGATTTGAGCCTGGATGGGTAACCGTAATCATTATCCCTCAAAGCCAGGAACCAAAACCCCGGCTTTCCCTGCAGTTGAAACGACAGGTGGAAAACTACCTGGAAGCTCGGGCAGTCAATGTGTTGGCAGAAGAGAACCATATCCTGGTAACCGATCCCATCTATGTGGAGCTCTCTGTTTTTGCCCACCTTGCTGCCGTTTCCACCGATGCAATCCCCCTGGTGGAAAACGCAAGCTATTCGCGGTTAAAGGAATTTTTAAATCCCCTCAGCGGCGGAAATGAGCAAAAAGGATGGGAATTTGGAAAAGTACCCTGTTTTTCCGATTTTTATGCCCTCCTTGAAAAGATTGAAGGGGTAGACCATGTGAAGGACCTCTCCATCAAATTGAAAATCACTGAACAAGACACCCTATCTGAATATGTATTGACACCGGAAAACCCTGAGGATTTCTACATGCCCCCTGACGCCCTCGTATGCAGCGGAGAACATAAGGTGAAAGTCAGTTTGTAAGAGGGAACCGCGAAGGCACGCGAAGATACGCGAAGAAGAGAAAAAGGAGTTTTTAAGATGTCATTACCGATTCCGATACTTGATGACAAAACGTTTGAAGAGTTGGTGGACGAAACCAGGAAGCTGATTCCTATTTTTGCACCCCAGTGGACAGACCACAATCTCAGCGATCCTGGTATTACCTTAATGGGGCTTTTTGCCTGGTTGACGGAGATGCAGCTTTACAGTTTGAATGTCGTTTCTGAGCGGCATCTCCTCAAGTACCTTAATCTCCTGGGAATCAAACGCCGGCCTGCATCCTCGGCCAGGGTAGACGTCCAAATAACAGCCGGGGAATTTATCCCGGTTCCGGCCGGAACTCCTTTTAAAACTGTTTCCGCTCCCTCCGGTATCATTTTCGAAAGT
>WVZO01000257.1:0-2471 GCA_011772425.1 Candidatus Aminicenantota bacterium | reverse complement strand
TCGATGTAACGGATTTTAATGAACAACCCTATACCTACTTCCATGCTTTTGGTCAATATCCTAAAAAAGGAGATGCCCTTTACCTGGGTTTGAAGACAGAAAAAAATCCCGAAGAATTGGCCGGGAAAACCATGAAATTAGGAATATATACCTATGAAGATGATTTGCCTCCGGTGGGCAGTGGGCTTCCAGGTGATAATAATGGGAAGTCAACGGTAACCCTCACTACTCACTCTCCTGCGGAAGTATTATGGGAATATTGGAACAAAGACAGCCAATGGAACCCCCTGGCAGTAACATCCATAGAAAAGAATACGCTGGTATTATCGCAAAAAGGCTTTTTGTCCATGGGTTTCCCCGGGGAAGGAGATATCGTCAAAGAAACCCCGCCTCAATTGCCCCAATCCCTAAAGAATGATGAACTGATGTGGATAAGGTGCTGTCTCCTGCAAGCCGGTTATGAAATTCCCCCCAGGATCGACCGGGTATTAACCAACGTGGTCTCTGCCATGCAGGGGGAAACCCGGGAGATAGTAGTAAAAAGTTCAGGTCTCCCTCACCAGGAATTAAAAATCCAGGAATATCCAATTATACCGGGCAGTCAAACAATCAAAATAGACGGTGAGGAGTGGGAAGCGGTCTGTGACTTTGATGCATCCGGGCCCGGTGACAACCATTATTTAATAATGACGGACAATGGAGAGATCCATTTTGGAGATGGTATCAATGGTGCGGTCCCGGCAAAGAATAGAGAGATAAGCATTCGTTACCGGTGGGTGGGACATGTGATAAAAAATATTGACATTGAAATTGAAGCCGGAGCATTAACCGGCATTGACATCCCGGACGTAACCGTTTCTAATCCTTATCCTTCTTATGGAAGCAGCCCGGAAGAAAGTATAAATGAAGCATTTATTCGCTTTAAGCAGGATTTATATACTCCTTGCACGGCGGTTACTGCCGGGGATTATGAGTATATTGCCAAAGCCGCACCCGGACTGAGAGTGGCGCGGGCCAGGGCCGTGGTTTCCCCCGGGAAAAATGAGGTAACCGTTGCTGTTGTCCCGTATAGTTTTTCAGAAAAACCCGTCCCCGGGCCTGGGTTCAAGAAAACCGTTTGTGAGTTTTTGGATTTACATCGTCCCATTACAACCTACATCCAGGTATGTGACCCGGATTATGTAAAGGTTTCCGTATCCATAGAATTAAAACTTGCCCCGGGTTATGGCCCGGACCTGGTAAGAGAACGGGTACTGGAAGCATTAGACCGGTTTTTAGCACCTTTAGGCAAGACCGGCAGCAGTGAGGGGTGGCCTTTTGGCAGACCTGTTTACCGGTCGGAAGTCAATGAGGTCCTGGAAGGCGTGGAAGGTGTCGATTGTGTTACGGCCCTCTCGTTATCCGCTGAACAAGGCTCATTTAAAAAACGAAACGGAAATATCGAAATCAGCCCACTCAGTCTTGTGTACCCGGGAACTCATGAAATCAGGCTTGTTGATCCTCATATGAAATGTGAAATCATAAAAAAGATGGAAACCACAGAGAGCACAGAGAACGCAGAGAAAAAATATTATAAAAACTCTGTGCCCTCTGTGTCCTCTGTGGCAAAAAAATTACAATAAAGGAAGAAAAAAGGAATAAATAATGAACAGGGATAAAACAAAGTTCTTTATTCTTAACACGGAGTCTCTCTGGCAAGAGACTGAAAAATTAGAGAACATCCAGGTGACAGACCAGGGAATTTCTCTTGAAAAATCCAGTATCTATTCTTACGACGATACATTTGTTCCCGGTTCCGTTGTACCCAAATCTTTTGATCGCGATGCGTGTGGTGTATTGTACATACTGGATGAGATAGAAAAACGTATATTTGTTTTTGATATAATGAACCGGCGTTCTCATTGGATGTTTTGCACTGCTTTTAAAGAGCCGGTCTCCATTGCCGTAAGCGATATTGATATCTTCGTGGTTGACATGGATATGGGCACTCAAATACTCTACTGCTTTGCCAGGGTGAACGCCCAAATCCGCTGGGAGAAAGAAATTAGTGAAAATGTCAGGATTGCCATTAATCCCCTGGGAAAAGAGAGCTTATATGTACTGGATACTGAAAAGAAGAAGGTCTTTAAAGCCAATAGGGAATGGAAACTCTCTGAGCAGGAAATTACACTTAGGGATGAAGAGGAAAATGAATATACCCTGGATAAGCCAACGGATATCGCTTCGGACCGGGAAGGCAATTTCTACCTCCTTGAAGCTGATGAGAGAAAGGTATTAAAATTCAGCCCTGTTGGCCGACTCATGGAGACCATTGCTATTCCCTACAAAGAGGAAGCTCAATTTTTAACCCTGGCCGTGGAGAGCAGTGACAAAATCTTTCTGGGTTTTAGAAGTACCGGTCTGGAAGTCGAAGAACCCGGGAAGAACTGGGGGATTGTTCAATTAAGTCGATTGACAAAATACGAAATCAG